>JASMKJ010000340.1 GCA_030749275.1 Acidimicrobiales bacterium | reverse complement strand
GACAGACCAAGGATGGGGGCCATCTCGATGTCTAGTCTGTGCCCTGTGCCAACAGCTACCAGCGCTTCGGTTCTTGAGTGCGCAGCGAATAAGGTGGACCGATGGCACTAGTGAGTGATGCCCAAATCGATGAGAAAGTCGCTTCACTGTTGCACAACATGGGACACCGTTATTCAACGGTTCGTCGCCGCTTAGTGACCGTATTACGATCCGCTGGTAAGCCTCTTACGAATAGCCAAATTGTCGATTCCGACACTTCACTCGTTCAATCAAGTGTCTACCGAAACCTCAACGTTCTCGAAGAATCTGGTGCCGTGACTCGCATCGTCACCCATGACGAATTCACTCGCTATGAGTTGGCAGAACACATCACAGAACATCACCACCACATCATCTGCACGAGTTGCGGTGACATCGCCGATTTCTCGTTGCCGTCGTCGGTTGAGAAGAGTCTCAACAGTTCCCTCCGTCAAGCCGCTAACAGAACCAGGTTCAGCGTCGACAATCACCGGCTTGATGCCTTGGGCACTTGCGCTGCTTGCCAATAACCACTGACACGACTCGCGCTCCACACTCTGAACGCAGGAGCGCTCCATGATCCGACCTAAACCTGACAGGGACCGCCCCGGGGGCGGTCCCTGTCAGGTTGGTTCCCTTCCGAGCAGAATCGATTTAGCCGATCAGCTCGAACCAGCGTTCAAACTCAATGAACGGACCTGATGCTTCTACTTCGATCAGTTGGGCTGCCGCTAGTTTCGCAATGACTGTTTCTGAGTTCTCAACACTTGCATATTTGTTGACATTGATGAACTTGCCGATGGCAGCGGCGTATCCGCTGAGAATCTGTTCGGTTCCTGCAGCTTCGAGTATCGCCATTTGTTGACCAAGGAGTTCGTTCCAACGGTCACTTCCCACCGTCACACCGTCATAAGCACGACCTGGGGCAGCAATAGAAAACGAGGTATAGCTCACTGTTTTTCTCCCATCCTTTGTTGTTGGGTGAAATTTACTTTAGTGATGCCTTGCCCGATCCGGTAGTCGCTCAACCGGTGGGTAACACTGATCGCGAAATCACCAGCGCAGAGGTACACATCGAGGCCCGCGTACCTGACCTCTGGACCACCACACCATGTTGGGGTCGGTCAATTCGAACTCAGGAATTCTGCGGAACCACTCCTCCAGGGCGACTTTAATTTCCATTCGAGCCAGGTTCGATCCTAGGCATCGGTGGATCCCCAAACCGAAGGCCGAATGACGATTCTCTTGCCTGTCAATCTTGAAAGTTTCGGCGTCTTCCATGAATTCGGTGTCGCGATTGGCTGATGGGAAAGGAAGGAGGACTCTTTGTCCGGGGCAAAGCGTCGTACCTGATACCTCGACTTCTTCAGTTACGACTCGAGCCATGGTGACAGGTGAATAAAAACGCAGAAACTCTTCCACCGCGGAGTCATAGGAAGAGTCATCCTCGGCAAGGCGGCGTCGATCTTCGGGATTCTGTCCTAAGTGCCAGAACGAAGAGCCAATCGAGCTCCAAGTTGTGTCAATCCCGGCCAGCAAAAGAAGGAAGAGGCCTCCGAGGATCTGGCCGTCATCCATCGGTTCGCCGTCCACCTCACTCTCAATGAAGTAGGTGACGATATCGTCACGTGGTTCTGCGCGACGTTCCTTCAGGTACTCGCCCATATAGGCGAAAACTTCCCTCGTGGCTTCGTGCGCAACGTTGAGGTCAGTCGGTCCTACTTCAAGTAAGTCATGGACCCATTTCCGAAAGAGATCCCCATCTTCTTCGGGGATGCCGATCATTCGGGCGATTACTTTCACGGGAATGTGTTGGGCATAGTCTGCGCTTGCATCGCAGGATCCGTTGTCGGAGAATTCGTCGAGTAATTCGTTGCAGATGTCGCGTGTTATTGGAATCCACTTCTCGATGGCTTTTGGTGAAAAGGCTGGGAGAAGTGCGCGGCGATGATCTTGATGTTCAGGGGGGTCCGAGGTGATTGGTGGGCTGCTGAAATCACCTATATCCGTTACAGGAACATCGTTGACCAGCACTGATTTCGAGGAGAAATGGTCGGTGTCATGTGCGATTGCTGAAATGTCTTCGTGGCGGGTTGGTAAATACACTCCGTGGAAGCGTTCCGTATGAGCGACCGGACACCCGCCCTCCCGCATTTCTTTCCAAATCGAGTAAGGGTCTGTCGCGTAATCGTTGTGTAAGTGATCGAAGTCTGTTTCCCAGTCTTCGACATCAGGTCGATTCGGAATATCCATTAGCTCTTACCCCATGGTCGGTCTTTGGCTTCACAAAGTGCCGTCGCATCACCAGCGTAGCCGGATCTCCAACAATTGATTTGGTTCTGAAGACGGACTGAGCCAAGAGTCCTCGGCGAAAGCGGTCCGTCTGCCATCTACGTTTGCGCATTCATCCATAGATAGTGGGTGTCCAATCACCACAGTTTCTTGTAAAACTGGCAAAGTGCGTTGGCTATGTATTTTCGTGGTGTCGATCGCTGTGCTCTCAGGATGCACCGATCCCAACGAGGTAAACATCGACGAAGTTGAGGACACCACTGCACCCGTCGTGTCACTCGAAGCGGGAGCGACGACCACCGTTGCAGCGACAAAATCGACAGTCGCTACAACCATTGCCACTCCTACTGTTCCAAAGTGGCGCACCGGTTCATCTGACTATCTATACGACCAACGACAGTTACACACCTTCGAACTCACCATTTCAGAAGACGCTCTCGCAGAGATTGACGGAGATCCAAGTAAAGAGGAATACGTTGAAGGCAGCTTGACCTTCGAAGGCGAAACTGTCACTCCCATCGGTGTCCGTTACAAGGGATCGATCGGTGCCTGGGTTGGATGTCTCACCGGCCAAAATATTTTCCAACCCGACGGAGCAAAGACCTGCACCAAACTTTCCATGAAGGTCAAGATCAACTGGAACGACAGCTCGCAAACCTTCTGGGGAGTTAAGAAGCTGCAATTCCACTCCATGAATCTTGACCCGACGCAAATGCATGAGCGACTCGGATACTGGCTCTTTCGCGAGATGGGAGTTCCCGCTCCCCGAGCAACCCACGCCCGCCTAAATATCAACGGAAAGTACGTTGGTCTGTATGCGTTCGTCGAACAAATCGACGGAAGGTTCGTAGACCGAGTGTTCGATGACGGAGACGGAAATCTCTACAAGGAAGTATGGCCATTAAATGAAAACGGTGACGCCCGCGAACGATCCGACTTCCAACAGGCACTAAAAACAAACGAAGAAGATGCGAACGTCACTCATATCCGCACCTTTTCCAAAGAATTGGCAGCCGCGGACAAAAACGAGCTACCCAACGTCGCTGCAAAGTGGACCAACATTGTCGAAGTGATGCGTTGGGCCGTTGTTGACCGAGCCATCCACAACGACGATGGAGCTATGCACTGGTACTGCTTCGACGGCTGCAACAACCACAACTTCTATTGGTACGAAGAGCCCGCTTCTGGACAACTTCACTTGATCCCCTGGGACCTTGACAACGCCTTCGTAAACATCGTGTCCGATATCAGCCCGGTAACCGCAATCGCCGACGGGTGGGGCGAAACCAGTAACGACTGCCGTCCATTTCCCTACGGCGCATGGCAAATTCCTCAGAGATCGGCGGCGTGCGACCCCTTATTGGGGGCGTGGTCAACTTTCGTCGACGAGCACGACCAGGCAAACACCGAATTTCTCAACGGACCCTTCTCCCAAGAAAGCACTCAATCCATGCTTGATCAATGGGTCGATCAGATTCGCGACGCCACTACAGAAGCGGCAACAACGCACTCCGACGCGTTACCTGTCGAGAAATGGAACCTCGCTCTCACAAATTTGAGTTCGGCGCTTGAAGTAGCACGAAACAAGGGCTAATCAACTGCGACTATCGCTGGAAGTTCAGGGTCTAGGGTGAACAATGGGTTGGTTGCGTAGGTAGAGAGGCCGGTCGGATGAGTCGAGCAGTGTTGATTGCAGCGGATCTGATAGCGGTCCTTTTGTTGGTCTTCGGGTTGTACTTTCCCCGCAACCGACGACGCGACATGGTCGTGGCTCTACTGAGTGTCAACGTGGCGGTCCTGGCGATCGCCACCACTTTCACCAATGTCGAAGTGAACCTCGGTTTGGGTTTAGGGCTATTCGGGGTGTTGTCCATCATCCGTTTGCGATCTTCGGAGCTAGGCCAACAAGAAATCGCGTATTACTTCAGCTCGCTGGCCATAGGGCTATTGGGTGGCGTTGAGATTGAACCTGAATGGGTTTCCCCGGCGCTGATGGCTGCTGTGCTGTTTGCGTTGTGGCTTGGTGATCATCAGGTACTGCTGCGCGGATATCGTCACCAAAATATGATCCTTGATCGGGCCTACACCGACGAAACCGAGTTAGTTGAGGTCGTGGAAGCCCTGCTTGGAGGAGCAGATGCTGTCTCGGTGCGGCGGGTGACTCTTCGACGAGTCGACCTGGTCAACGACAGCACCAACGTCGATGTTCATTATCGCTTAAAGGCATGACCATTTGGTTCGAGTCGCTCGTCGCACGCTTCCCCTCAATTGGTCTTGAAGGCATCGAAGACTTGGCTCTCCTCGAGCAACGCTTCGACAGGAAATATGTGGTCGACATTCAAGAAGCGGAGAGTTTCTTCGCCATCCTGCCTTCAACCCTGTTCGCACTAGAAATTGGTGGGCACCGATCATTTTCGTACGAATCATGCTATTTCGATACCGGAGACCTGGAGTCATTCCGTGGCACTGCTCATCGACGGAGACGACGTTGGAAGGTACGCACCCGTAGCTATGCAGATACCGAGACCTCTACGGTCGAGGTAAAGGTTCGCGAGCAACGGGGACAAAGTCTCAAATACCGGCTGTTCGAGGATGCGCCATCGCGTCAGACTTTGACCGCCGATGCCGCAAAGTTCGTCAACAAGATGCTGAACAAGGATGGGTTCGCCGAAACTCTCACCCCCACTTTGCAAACCTCTTACGAACGTATCTCGGTTGTTGATCCTGAGACGTTGGTGCGTCTGACGGCCGACTTGAATGTCAGATGCCGAACGGTCGATGGAACAGAAGTGTCAGTCAATGGTGTAGTGATTGAAACCAAATCGGCTGACAGTCCTAGCCCCCTTGATCGAATGTTATGGAGACAAGGTCATCGACCGGTGCCTCTGAGCAAATACGCAACCGGTATGGCAGCCACTCACAGTGCCCTGCCGAGCAACAAGTGGCACCGAACCATCAACCAACACTTCACTCAATGACCGCTTCGGTTTCCTACGTCGAATCGCGGCGACGGTCCATTCATCTGTGTTGAGTGTGAGCGTTACAGCACGTCATTCTTCGTGACATGGGTATCCCGCTATTTCACCGAGCTCGGGACCAGATGCCGTGGGCGGCCGACGGGAAGTACGCCATGATGCGCTCCTCCAACAGTTCCATACCCAATCGTCGCGCCACAGCCTGAGATGGACCATTTTCGGGGAGGATGCACGAATAGATCCGGTCCAGGTCCAGCTCCTCAAATGCATACCGGATGGCCTCAGCGCCGGCCTCAGTGGCGTAGCCCCGCCCCCAATGGTCAGGGTGCAACACCCAGCCAACCTCCACGCCCGGCCAGTCCGAACGCTCGGGACGGTGCAAACCTGCCCGACCCAAGAACATTCCGGTGGACCGCTCCTCCAACGCCCAGTGTCCAGTTCCTCGAAGCACCCACTGACCTAGGAACCAAGCCATCTGCTGCCAGGCGTCACCCCGGTCCAGACTCTCAGGAAGGTGGAGGGAGCGTCGTACCTCTGGGCTGTCCAGCACAGCGAAGTAGTCATCCACGTCGTCATCTCGGAACGGCCGAAGGACCAAACGGTCAGTCTCAAGCGTCGGGCAGGCGACCGTCCGTTCAGTTCCCTCAAGATCAACAGGCTTCATGGCCTACTCCCCTGCTTTGCGCTTCGCGTTAGCTACTCGTTCTCGATAACCGGCGGCACGTATACGGTAGCTCAGGTGGACTTTCCTACTTAAAGCTTGCGAGCTGCCGCCGAGGCGAGTGATTGAACGACTAGCTGGTTCGGTCAGAGATCAAAACGTGGGCCCTACACCGAGTGAACCCCGAGATATAAAGTTGCAGGCATCAACCAAGACCGAAGAACGGCTAGGCGCAACTCATGAAAATAGGATGGGCGTCGATGGGGGATCTTTTAGAAGATCCCATTACGGGCCAACTCATGTCCCAAGTCGACCGTCACCGAATGTTGGTAGAGGGCGCGGTGACGGCAGAAGAAGCGGGATTTTGGAGTGCATCCCTAGGTGAGCACCACTTTTGTGACTACGTCGTTTCGGCTCCACCGGTGGTTTTGGCAGCAATTGCTGAACGAACCACCAAGATTCGACTCGGAACCGCTGTCGCCCTGGGCGCGAACAACGATCCGATTCGCCTAGCCGAGGATTACGCAACATTGGATGTTCTTTCGCAGGGTCGAGTAGAGCTGGTCGTTGGCCGCGGCAATCTGTACGAACATACCTACGACGCATTCGGTCAAGACCCAACCCTTTCGCGACCAATGTACGAAGAGCGGGTAAGCCTGTTGGTCGACGCATTGCGAAATGAACAGTTGGACTGGACTGGGGAATTTCGATCTCCGTTTCACAACTACACGACCCAACCCCGACCTCTTCAGGATCCTCTTCCAATATGGGTGGGCGGGGGCAGTTCGATCGACTCCGCAGAATATGCAGCGAAGATGGGACTACCTCTCATGCTCCCAGGAGTTTTTGGGCCTCCAAGAATCTTCCTTCCGGTAGTAGAGCGATATCGGGAATCTTGGCAAGAGCATGGACACCCACAGCAAGACTGTCTGGTCGGAACTATTGCTCATACCTTTATGGCAGCTTCAAGCCAAGAGGCGTTTCGTATCAGCGGCCCCCGTTTTAAGGTCTACATGGAATGGGTACGGGACCTTTTGCGCTTAAGTACCCCTGCCCTGGGTGACCTCATCGGAGAAACCGATCTCAAACGAATGACTGAACGGGGCCCGACGGTGTGCGGGAGTCGCGAAGAGGTATTGGACAAAATGTCGACGTACCGCGAGACCTTAGGGTTAGACGTTTACCTCTTAATGTGTGATTTGGGTGGAATGCCTGCTTCGGAACTCACTGAATCACTCTTTGCGTTCGGCTCGGAAATTCTTCCCGAATTCGCCCAATAACGATCTCGGTCGAATCACCTGATGTCACACAAGTGGTAGAGGCGTGAAAGACGAGCTACAGGGTCGTCAGGAAATCGTTAGGGAACCTATGCAAGAATCCACCGATCATGAGCGACGCACCGGAGGCTGACCCCCGCCAACAAATCATTGACGCCAGAGTGGGTTCGCTCGCCGGCTGCACCAACGCCCGAAAGGCCATTGAGCTAATAGCCGATGCACACTCGTTCACTGAATACGGCTTGCTTGCGGGCCACACGACAGCCGTCGATGATGACGGCCCCTCCGATGGAGTAGTCGGCGGAGTGTGCGACATTGATGGTCACCCGGTGGTGATTGCGGCCCATGATCGGTCAGTTGAGGAGGGAACTCACAGCGAACGCAACATGCGTAAGTTGGCGAAACTCATCACCATTGCCGTGTCTAACCGATGGCCGCTCGTGTTGTTTATCGAAGGTGACGGGTCGCGACCAACAGACTCCCGTCCGGTGCCACCAATCGTGAATTACACCCGCGCTCGTTGGGATGTTCTAGAAGGTTTGACTGAGATGTCCGGGTGGGCACCTACGGTCGCTGTTGCTGTGGGCACGACCTGTGACAGTCATGCGGCAATGACGTTTCTTTGCGACCTCACTATCGCGACACGCGACGCAGAATTCGCGAGCAACATCGACTCCACTGAACCCCTGTCAGCAGATGTCGCGGCAGCTCGGGGCGACGTTGATGTCGTGGTTAAAGACGTTGAAGAAGCGGTGACCGCTACTCGTCGATTTCTTGACTACTGGCACGACGACACTTCAGATTTCGCTGCAAGTGAATCCGTTTCGTCAATTTCACTAATCGTCCCAGAGAACCGTCGACGGGCGTATGACATGCACAAAGTCATTAGCGCATTCGCCGATAAAGACAGTGTGTTCGAAGTCGGTGGGGCCTGGGGTGAATCGTTGATCACAGCGTTTGCTCGCGTCGAAGGGAGGTCAGTTGGCATCTTCGCCAACCAACCACTCTCGCCTCGCGCTGGTGCCATAGACAGCGCCGCCGCTGACAAAGCAAGCAGATTCGTGGAGTGGTGCGATGCCTACGCTCTACCTCTCATCTCATTTGTTGACAACCCGGGATACATGGTCGGTCCCGACGCGGAACGAGAAGGAATCGCACGTCACCATGCCCGTCCCCTGTCAGCTATTCACCATCGGACTGTGCCCCTTTATACGGTTCAACTGAGAAAGGCCTACGGTCTCGGGCCCTTTGCCATGTCGGGCTACGGTGCAAGCCGAAATATGCCCGAACTACGCGTTGCCTGGCCAACGGTCGAGAGCGGCGGGATGAGCCTCGAAGGCGCCGCATATTTGGTTAAACGAAAAGAAATACGCGGTGCGGCAGATGCTGTCACGGCGAGAACAATTCGTGACCAGTACGCCGAAGAGATGCGAGACGTCGCCTCGGGCGTGCGCGCCGGGCGAACATTTTCTTTCGATGACGTGATCTTGCCTGAGGAAACAAGGCCTCTTATAGCGTCGATGCTTCGACGGTCACACCGGGTCTTACCTTCGGTGAAAGCTCACCACATTGACACCCGGTGACCTCTGATGCGCGACTACTTGATCAACAAACTTCGTTCAGCAAAAGCGCTGAGGTTTGACGCGTCGCGTCCCCTGGCAGTTGAAAAGGTTCATTCGACCGACCATCTCACGGCACGTGAACGTACGGCCATGCTTCTCGATCCTGGCTCCGAAGTGGAGTTCGGGGCAATAGCGGCCAGAGATGTTGACGGGGATTGGGTTCCCGAAAAAGGTGGCGTTGACTTCATCGGAACAATAGATGGCAAAACGGTTATTACCTCCTCGACTGACTACACCGATCGTGGTGGAGGTTACGGTGCTGCCCGACTCGAACATCTGCTGTCGCTCGCCCATCAGCAGCGTTGGCCGATTGCCTTCTTTGTCGACGGTGGCGGCAGCCGAGCTCGACATCCGCGAGCGGGTCTTGATCATCTGGAACTCAGCGGACAAATCGGTCGTTTTACTTTGTTTGACGGAATGGCAGAGCTGTCAGGGTGGGTGCCAACCGTAGCAATCGTGTCCGGTCCCTCATTTGCCGGGCACGCAAGCCTCGCAGGATTTTCTGACATCGTCATCACCACCCGCGGCTCGGCTATTGGTATGGGTGGACCCCCTATGGTCGAGGCCGCTCTCGGTTTAACCCTGACTCCTCAAGAACTCGCCGGGGTGGAGATGCATGAACTAACCGGTGGTATAGACCTTCTCGTCGATGACGAACACACCGCTATAGAACTCGCGAAGCAGTACTTGAGCTATCTCTGGGATCATCCCAACGGCGAACCGCACCCATCCGCGGAAAAGATCGCTGAGTTAGTTCCCGAATCGGGTCCATATGACATCTACCCGGTGATCAACGCGCTCGTCGACGAGGACTCTGTTTTTGAACTACGTCCACAGTTCGCTGCGAGCGTTGTCACGGCCATCGCCCGAATTGAAGGCAAAACAGTGGGGGTCACAGCAAGTAACCCCAACGTGGATTCAGGGATTATTACCGAGGCTGCCGCCACCAAGATTGGACGCTTCGTCGAACTGTGCGATGCATATGAATACCCCATCATCTCCCTTATCGATAGCCCGTATACCGCGTTAGAAACGGAAACAGGGCTCCAACCCGGGGTCAGTCGATGGCACACCCGCGTTCTTCAAACTCATCAGCACCGTACGGTGCCGATTGCTTCCATTCAGTTGCGAAAGGCCGGAGGATTTAGTGGGCACGTCATGGCGGGTTCACCTACCGGGCACAGCGTTCCATTGTGGCAAGTCGCTTGGCCCACAGCTGAACTCGGTGTTGAGGACCCTTTCACAGCAACAAGAAATTTCAATTCGTTCGACGATGTCATCGAACCCAACGAAACTCGGATCGGCCTGTCTCGACTCCTTGCTCATCTACCAACATCAGCTGAAGTTCGTTCACGCCAGCGTGTCAAGAAACACAGCATTGACACTTGGTGACAGGAAAATCAGCAGCTAGATCTCGCTACGCAACCCCCTCATGCATTCTCCGAACTGATGCCGACAAGTCCATCGCCGCACCGACGTTCAGAGTAATGAATTGGGTGGTCTGAGCTAAGGTTCGCTTCGCTCAGCAACAAACAAAGGCGAAACACGATGGATATAGCAGTGGTTTTTGAGCTTCTCGGTGACTACGACGAGTGGCGTGCAGTCTTCGACGAGGATTTGCCGGCTCGGCAACAATTTTCAGAGTCGATGGTGGCAGGGCCGCTGGACAGTGGACAGGTCGCGATCTTGGCCTACGGCGTCGATATGGAGAAGATGGCAGCCTTCATGGGCACCGAAGAATTCGCTCAGCGCACAAGCAAATTTCATGGCCCACCCACGATCTACCAGTTGAGCGACATAACACCACCTCATTAACTTGCCGACGAAATCCGTCGATGCGTTCAAACGGAGATACAGTCCACGCCCCGCCAAGTTCTCGATTCCAGTCAACTTCTCCCTCATTGTTCCGGAAAAATTGAAGAGGCGCGATTTGATCACGCCGGGCATCCCCAATTTTGAAAAGTAGAGTGGCACGATGGCAGGAAATCATTGGAAACGGGCAAGTCTTGAGTTGCGGGCCGCCGGGTTCGAACCCGAGACCATAGCGGCGAAAAACACGATCGTTACGGTTGCGGGGGCCTACACAAACGCCCACCGTTGCAACAACCGGGTCGAACGCATATCAGACCTGCTGTCAGAATCGATCGCTTCACATGGCGGACAAGGGTTGGTCGTTGGCGCACCGGCGGTCTCTGATGCTCTCACCCAGGGTTCCGTCAACGCGAGTTACAGCCTGGTGTCACGAGACATCATCGCTGACTCGTTCGAGATCGGGCATCGGGCTCATCACGGCGAGGCGATGGTTGTCATCTCGGGCTGCGACAAGACGGGCGCAGCCGCGATGATGCCCTTGGCTCGCACCAACGACGTTGGACTGGTGATTTACCCGGGGACCAGCTCGCCGGGCTGCGTGGACTTTGAACCATGGGCGTCGAAGGGCAACAACCTGACGGTTCTCGACTGGGCTGAGGCACGCGCCGCTATGCGAGCGGAAAGGATCACCCCAGAGGAATTCGAAGAGGTCGAACGCAACGTGATGCCGGGCAGCGGCACCTGTGGGGCGATGTTTACAGCGAACACCATGAGCACCATCACCGAGGCAATGGGGATGATGTTGCCCCGAGGCGCCTCCCATCCCGCCGACTATGACGCCGCGAGCGATATTCATGACGACGTGAAGGCACAGGTGGAAGCGACCACCGAAGCTCTGTACACCCTGATAGAAGCCGACATTCGGCCCCGGGACATCATGAACACGAAAGGCTTCGAGAATGCCATCACCACCGCTTATGCGATGGGGGGCTCAACCAACATGTATCTGCATTTGCTGGCGATCGCGCGCGATGCAGAAGTGGCGCTCACCATCGACCGCATCCAGGAAATCGGTGAACGGGTGCCACTCATTGCGAATCTTCAACCCCACGGCCCGTACTCGATGGTGGCCCTGCACGAACTCGGCGGAGTGCCGGTAGTGATGAAAGAACTCCTCGATAACGGCTTCCTGCATGGCGACGCCATGACAGTCACCGGAACGACTCTCGCTGAGAACCTGGCTGACGTGGCCTCCCTCGCCGATTTGGGTGACCAGGACTTGGTGCGTCCGACGTCGGACCCAATAGCCCAACCGAACAACCACATCACAGTCCTTCACGGAAATCTCGCTCCGGAGAGTTGTGTTCTGAAGCTGGGAGGCAAGACTCTCGAAACAGGTGAGTTCCGCGGCATCGCCAAAGTGTTCGAAAACGAACCGGATGCCATGACAGCCATCCAATCCGGAGTCATCGTGCCTGGCGACGTGGTTGTGGTGCGCAACGTGGGCCCCAAAGGCGGACCGGGCATGCCCGAGATGGTGATGCTGACCGTCGAGTTACAAGGACGCGGTTTGGGCAAAGACGTCGCACTCATCACTGATGGCCGCTTCAGCGGTGTCTCCCATGGAATCCTCATCGGCCACATTTGCCCCGAGGCGGCCGACGGTGGACCACTCGCTGCGGTGCAAGACGGCGACACAATCGTCATCGATCCGGTAAATCGGTCTCTCAACGTGGCGATTGACGACAGCGACTTGCAGCAACGGATGGGGTCGATCGGACCCAGGGATTTGCCGAGCACACTTCCGCAGGGCTCAGTACTGCGCCGATACGCCCGACACGTGTCGTCAGCCCATTATGGATGCGTGCAGTAGCGGGCAAAGTAAGCAGCGATCATTGCGCTACTCCCCCACGCCCGTTCCCGTCTATCGACGCGGGTCCGAGGTTGGTTCAACCAATTTTGGATACGGAGAATATTGCTACTGTT
>JASMKJ010000339.1 GCA_030749275.1 Acidimicrobiales bacterium | reverse complement strand
GCGTCAAATGACTCTGTTCTTGGTCGGGGCGTTCAGGGCTGGGGTCAAGATGTTGTGAACCTCTGGGCGGCAACCATTGCATCGCATGCCAGTGACGAACTGAAAGCAAAAGTGCTTCGGGGTCTGATGCTCGGCGAAATTGCAATGTGTTTGTTATATAGCGAGCCGTCAGCAGGCTCAGACCTTGCCGGTATCCGAACGAGCGCGGTCCGCGACGGTGACGAATGGATCATCAATGGTCAAAAAGTATGGACGTCAGGCGGCCGACACGCCGACTACGCGTTTCTCATCGCTCGCACCGACCTTGATCAGCCTAAACATCGGGGCTTGTCCTTCTTCCTGATCCCCATGAAGCAGGAAGGTATCGAGGTTCGGCCACTACGTCAGGCAACTGGCGATTCGCGTTTTAATGAAGTCTTTCTCACCGAAGCTCGTGTGCCGAACGCAAACATGCTGGGCGACCTCAATGAGGGTTGGTGGGTTTTGACGTCTGCCCTGGCTTACGAACGGTCAGCGATGGGGGCAACGCAACAAAGGGACACATCGGAACCGCTACAGGGCGCCCGTGATGTCGGTAGCGAAGCACCAGCACCGGTTCCGGATCTGTCATTGACGGCTCTTACCCAAAGCCGAGGCAAGAATTGGGACCCACAACTGCGGCAACGCCTGATGAAGCTTCACTCCTGGCGGGTACTCAACGAATGGAATAACCAGCGGGCAAAGGCAGCCATTGAGCAAGGGACCATGACACCGATCGTCTCGCTCGGCAAATTGGCAATGTCGCGTATGCTCCATTATGCCGGTCGGTTGCAAGCCGACATATTGGGCCCGGAAGCAACGTTGGCCGGGTCCTCATCAGCCGACGCGGCAGACGCAACGTATTCAATGTTGAATGCCTACTTCACGTCAATTGGCGGCGGGACAGACCAGATACAACGCAACATTATTGGGGAGCGAATATTGGGGCTTCCCAAAGAACCCGAAATCGACAAGGGCCGTTCGTTTCGAGAGGTCCTCAACGCTAACCAGTGATCGTCTTATCGACATAGAACTTTTGTGATTCGCTGCCCGGACTCCTTCTGGTCCGATACGGTTCGCTACGTGCCAGACAAGTATTTCGAAATTGCTGGGACAGCGATCCTTGTCCACCATCGAGGGGAGACAACTCTCCCAGGATCCCCTCCCCCGTTGGAACGCGGTCAGACGATCCTCTTCTTGCATGATGCCGGTGCTAACGGCAACTCCTTTGCCTCCGTTATGGACGCGTCAGCGGCGGGACATTCCCCCGTCAGCTTCGATTTTCCTGGACACGGTCGAAGCGGTTCCCTTGACAGTCTCAGTTCGATCGAGGAATTTGCACAGCACGCCGAAGATCTCCTCCGGGAATGGGCGGTCGAGTCTTTAGTGGTGGTCGGCGAAGGGCTCGGCGCCGCCGTCGGATTGGAACTCACACAACGCCCACAGATGACGGTGCATGCTCTTATCTGCATCGGGGCGGTTGGACCGGACGCAGACTTAACGGAAG
Organism: Acidimicrobiales bacterium; assembly: GCA_030749275.1. Taxonomy (GTDB): domain Bacteria; phylum Actinomycetota; class Acidimicrobiia; order Acidimicrobiales; family Poriferisodalaceae; genus UBA6944. Next base: position 3,669 of record JASMKJ010000339.1, on the reverse strand, counting down.
AGATCGCAGAACTAGAACTTATTACTGCGGGCAAGGCCCGGCGGAACTTCGACACAAGCGGCTACGCCCCGGATCCTGACGAAAAGATGCTCCGCGAAGCCTTTTCCCAATGGGTTAAAACTGACCCGAGGGCAACATTGGGTGCGCGAAGAGCTCAAAGAGCCTGGAACGCCGAAGCCGATTTAAGTGATGTCGGAACCCCCACATTGATTGTGATAGGTGAACACAGTGAACCGGCATCACGCGAATCAAGTGAGGCCCTAGCTCGCGACCTTCCGGACGCTTCGATTGAGGTGCTCCCCGATGCCGGACGTCACGGAGCAATTGAACAGCCGCGGGCATTAGCCGCCTTGATCGATCGAACTATTAGCAGCCTAGGTTTACCGTCGTGAGCGACAATTCTTTTCCCACGGACACTGCCATAGCCGGGGTGTATGAACACCCGAGTCGCTTTTCGCCCAACAAAACAGAATTTCAAATCATGGCGGAATGCGCTAAGGGTGCCCTTGACGACGCAGGTTTGGAACGTGCTGATATCGATGGTCTTTTTGGAGCCTCAATGTCAATGGGCATGATGGGCATTGTCGATTTGGCCGAGTACCTCGACTTGCGACCTGACTATCTAGATGGCACAAACATCGGTGGGTCGTCGTTCGTAGCACATGTAACTCATGCCGCAGCAGCAATACATGCAGGTCTCTGCAACGTGGCTCTGGTGCTCTACGGATCGACTGCAGCGTCGAACTCCATGGCCATAGGTACCGGGGGTTCGGGCGGGTCAAAAAACCCGGACGCCGCATTCTCGAGTCCTTACGGCATGACCACAGTTGGTAGCTACGCGATGTACGCGAATCTACACATGGCCACATACGGCACCACCAGTGAGCAGCTGGCTGAAGTCGCTGTAACGATGCGCAGACACGCCGGCCTCAACCCGAATGCGAAAATGAAGACCCCGATCACTGTTGATGACGTTCTTGGCAGCCGAATGATCTCCCGACCACTCCACCTTCTGGACTGCTGCATCATTAGCGACGGTGGCGGCGCCGTAGTGCTTACATCACTCGAACGTGCCAGAGACTTACCCAAGCCGCCCGTCCGACTCTTAGGGTGTGGCGAGGCGGTTCAGCATCAGGGAGTAGGACGAAGCGATTTGATAACAATCGCTGCGCAACAGTCAGGTGACCGAGCCTTCAATATGGCGGGGCTAGACCGTTCCGATGTTGATCTGGCGATGATTTATGACTCTTTCACCATCACGGTTCTCGCCACCCTCGAAAATTTGGGCTTTTGTGGTTTCGGCGAAGGCGGGGATTTCGTATCGGGGGGCGGAATCAGCATTCGAGGATCATTGCCAGTTAACCCGGATGGTGGTGGTCTGTCCTCCAACCATCCAGGCATGCGCGGCATATTCTTGGTGATTGAGGCGGTTAAGCAGCTTCGCCAGGAATGCGAGGGGCGGCAAGTATCTAATCCTGAAGTTGCGTTGGCCCACGGTACGGGCGGAACCATTGGAGACAAACACAGCGGTGCGACACTGATCCTTGGGGTGGACAGATGAATGCCATAGACCACCCGGTTCCTTATGCGAGCTGGGAGACGCGCGGCTACTGGGAAGGTACCGGGCGAAACGAATTGGTGCTCCAGAGGTGTAGAAAATGCACGCTGGTGCAACATCGGCCTCGAGGGTTGTGCGCCCATTGTCTCGAAAGCGAACCCCTTGAACACTTCGTCGGAAACGGTGAGGGTGAGATTTACACGTTCACGATCACGGAGCAAAACCAGGCGCGGGGATTTGCTCAAGCTTGCCCGTACGTAATGGCCTATGTGGCGCTGGATGAAGGACCGCGGATTTTGACAGTAATAGTCGACTGTGACCCTGATGATGTTGCTATCGGAGCGCGAGTAACAGCGAAATATGTTGAGCAGGAACGCGACGATGGCGAAACGTTCTCCATCCCGGTGTTCCAACTGAGTTGACACCAGCAGTATGCGGCTAGACCTCCACACCCACTCCATCAAGTCTGACGACGGGCGAGCCAAAGTAGAAAACTACTGTAAATGGATCCGTAAAAAAGAACTGCCGCTCGACGGCTTCGTCCTGACAGAACACCGCCAGTTTGATGACGAGTCTGACTATCGGCATTTGGAAGATGAATACGGCTTGGCCATCATGAAAGCAAGCGAAGTCGAGACCGATTTCGGTCATGTGTTGGTGTTCGGCGTTAACGAAGACTTGCTCGCGGCATTGGATTTCACCGACGTGCGTCTTCCTCTTGAGCATGTTTTAGAAGAAAGCAGCAAGGCCGGCGCCTTTGCTGCTCCGTGCCACCCGGGTCGAAAGCGGGTCGGGCTGTTCGCCCACTATGAAGAACGAGGAACTGTCACAGGCGTTCACACCGTAGAAGTACTCAACGGCGGGTCCATTCCTGGCGAAGACGAATGGTCTCTTGAAATGGCAGAACAATTGAACTACAGGGGTTTCGGCGGAAGCGATAGCCACGTCGTCAGTCGAATCGGTTACTGCGCCACAAACTTTCCCGATCAAGAAATCCCTGATATTGACGCATTGGTAGATGCGCTAAACGGCGGCAACTTCACAGCTGTGTCCATGCGACCGGCTTCACCCGCCTAATCCAAGAGAGCCAAGGTCCTTGCAGTTAACTCGTCCAAGGTCAGGTCAGACATACCGCTCAAGCTTGTTCGGATCTTGCCGTTCCAAGGTGTCAACCATTCCCTTGGGATTTGCTCTCCAGTGAGGCCCCAAAGTCCGCCAACCGTGGCTCCATTGCAGTCCGTGTCCCATCCGGCTGCAACAGTGTCGCCGACGGTTGCACTGAAGTCGCTCGAATTTCTAGCCAGACCCCATGTAACTAGTGCCAAGTTGTTGACCGTATGTACTGGTGACATGCCCTCAAATGCGGCATGGATACGATCCGCGCTCGGGTTTGTGGCCTCGGATAGGCCAAGCGATATGGCCTTTGCGCATTCCGAATTAGAAGGCAGGAAGCCAGCTGCGGCTTCTATGGCCTTTGCGGGGACTAGTCCACCCCCGATTAAGGCTCCTGCGACCGCTACTGCTACCGCGCCATGCACACCTTCGCCACGGTGGCTCAATGACGCGTCGCGTTCTGCCATACCCGCGGCCTGTTCAGGGTCACCTGGATTGATCCATCCGTAGAGGTCAGCCCTGATCTGAGCGCCTATCCACTCGTTGTAAGGGTTGTCGCTGCATTCAGCGAGATCGAACGTTGGCTCGGCTCCAGAGGGGTACCTCATCCCCGCACCGGTGAGGAGTCTGGCGTATGCCTCTCGCTCCGCGGTGAAGACCATTGCCCCAGGCAAATACCGCAACCAGATCCGCCCCACATCGGCAGTAGTGAAATCGCGGCCGAATTCCTCAATCAACAACAATGAGATCACGGTGTAGTTGATGTCATCGTCTGGAATCGCATACGACATCGATCCACGACAGGCACCGGGATGTTCCACATGGTCGTCCAACTCCGGAGCGAAGGGTACGTAGTCTCTTAGCGGAAGCGATTCAACAGCAGCCAAATAGTCTTTAAGGTTCTGGGGCCCTTTGCGCATGGACATCATTTCGATTGGCTTTCCCAACATGCATCCACTGATCCTGCCGGCCCACGCATTTCTGATATCCGCCTCGCG
>JASMKJ010000338.1 GCA_030749275.1 Acidimicrobiales bacterium | reverse complement strand
TACGCGTTGGGCGCCCCACCTGATTTCATGGGTGAACACGGTGCACATTGCTGGCGCTGGTCGAGTAACGATGATCCATCGACGTATCTCAACACTGCGTTTGCTCCACACACCTTGGGTGTGGCCGCGGCATATGGGTTGGACGGCATATTCTCGCCGCTCAACTTCCCCAACTATTTCGACATTGAGATGTTTGGCTGGCTAGTCGCAGCCATCAGCACTGATGTGTTCGAGGAGCGTTACGCCCTCTACGAAATGGTGATGATGCGGCTCGCAAGGGATGTCCCAGTCTGGTATTCCGGTCACACCGCGACCATGTTGGCAACAGAGTCCAACATCGTTGGGGTAAACGGCTGGCTTCTCCCAGATGGCACTCTGGGGGCCGGGTTCCCATCCGCAGTTGCCCGTTGGAGCCAAGTCTTCATCGACGGCTAATTAGCACTGACCATTGACCGTGATTCTTAGGTAGGAGTTCCACCATTGGGAAAGATTTTGATCGTACGTTTGGCGCGACTTATCGCGACACTCTTTGCGGTTTCACTTCTTACCTTTCTCTTGGTGGAGCAACTACCTGGGGATCCGGTCATTGCTCTTTTGGGTCCCGAAGGACTGTACGATTGGGACACCGTAGAGCGCATCCGCGAGGAGCTTAAGCTCAACGATCCCACCTTGGTGCGCTACGGGCGTTGGGTTGGTGACGTCCTACAGGGTGATCTCGGAAAGTCGTACATCACTGACCAGCCCGTCGCCGATGCCATAAGGGACCGTGTGCCAGTCACATTGGAGCTTGCGCTTTTGGCGACCGTTATCGCCGCTGTATGTGCGGTGCCCATAGGTGCATTCTCTGCTTACCGTGAGGGCGGACGTCTCGATCGTTTGTTGTCAGGGTTCACTACCGCTGCACTGTCCATTCCTGGTTTCGTAGCGGCGATCTTCTTCATTTGGCTTTTCACTCTGAAATTCAACTGGTTTCCCTCGACCGGCTGGAATCGAATTACAGACAAGGGTCTCTGGGCGAATCTCAAGACCGCGATTTTGCCTGCGAGTGCGTTAGCGCTAGCTCCCTTGGCAGTCAACGCACGCCTCATCAGGGCGGACATGATCGGAACCTTGAAAGAGGACTATGTGTTGTCTGCGCGCGCGAAGGGACTCAAAAGCCGCTACATCCTCATGCGACATGCACTTCGGCCAAGCGCCCTTACCGCTGTCACAGTCTTCGGTTTGCAACTCGGTGGGCTCATTGGTGGCACGGTGGTGATCGAGACCATTTTCGCGTTACCTGGGTTGGGCACCCGCCTGATCAGTGCGATCTACCAACGGGATGTCCTGATGATTCAAGGAATCACGCTGTTCGTCGCAACCGTTTATGTCGTCGTTAACACCGCTGTCGATCTGCTGTATCTCGCTTTAGATCCCCGAATCCGGAGACAGTGATGCCAAAACGTGCACCGTTCCGGCCGCGAAGGGCCCCGATCTTGTCGGGGAGTGACAAGGATCCAACAACGAGCACCGCTTCTGACTCGAAACGAACTGGTCTGTTGGCCGCGATTTCGGAAATGCCTATCGTGGTGAAGCTGGCTCTTTTCTGGCTGCTTTTTATTGTCACCGCTGCTATTTATGCCCGCATCGATCGAGTGACCGGCCAGGTGTTGCCGCTTCAGGATCCTTTTTATCAACCATTTCTTTTTGGTGAGGCCTCGCCAATCGAAGGGCCCTCGGGTGAACATATTCTGGGGACCGACGTGTTATCACGGGATAATTTGTCCAGACTCCTGCACGGAGCGTGGGTCTCACTTATCGTCGCCGTTACTGTCGTCGCGTTTGGCATAGTTTTTGGTGGCCTAATTGGGGCCTTCGTGGGCTATGTCAGGGGCCGCGCCGAAGCAGTCACTATGTTAGGCCTAGACGTTGTTTTGGCGTTTCCGCCTTTGGTGCTTCTCCTCGCCTTGGTGTCGATTTACAAGGTACGAAATCTCACCCTCATAGCCTTGGTGTTTGGTGTTTTGGGCATTCCGACTTATGTACGTATCGCTCGAGCGAGCACGTTGGCGATAGCGAGCCGAGAATTTGTTCAAGCAGCCGAAGCGATCGGCACCAAAAGAGCCGCAATTCTCTTTCGTGAAATCATTCCGAACATACTGCCCGCGCTGTTTGCTTATGCATTGATCAACGCTGGTTTCGTGATTGTGATTGAGGGGACTTTGTCGTATCTGGGACTGAGCGTGCAAATCCCTGAGCCGACGTGGGGGAACATGATCAACGAAGGCCGTCGAGACATTCGGATGACTATATTGCCGATCCTTTGGCCGGGGCTGTTTCTTACCCTTACGGTCGTTTCCTTGAACCTGCTTGGTGATTGGGCCCAACAGCGGGTTGCTGTTAGGTCTTCTGCCCTATAGTCAACTCTCACTCTCACCCGAGTCCAGGCCTAGGATCCCACCGTCTCCAAGAGTGCCGGTGTCGCGATAGAGATCGAGTTTCGCTCGGCTGTCCTCAATATCGAGGTTCCGCATTGTCAATTGGCCAATGCGGTCCACAGGACCAAAAGGCTGATCTTCAACGCGTTCCATCGAAAGCCGGTCCGATTCGTATGTCAAAGCGGGGCCTTCGGTACTCAGAATTGAATAATCGTCGCCGCGGCGAAGCCTTATCGTGACTTCGCCTGAAACCGTTGAGCCGACCCACCTCAGCAGTGAGTCCCGTAGCATCAGACTCTGGGGATCGAACCAACGACCTTCGTACAAGAGACGGCCGAGTTTTCGACCCATGGTCCGGTAGTTGTCGATGGTGTTTTCGTTATGGATCGCGGTGACGAGTCGTTCATAGGCAATGTGTAGAAGTGCCAACCCGGGGCTTTCGTAAATTCCTCTCGACTTGGCTTCGATGATGCGATTCT
>JASMKJ010000337.1 GCA_030749275.1 Acidimicrobiales bacterium | reverse complement strand
ACACGGCACCAATACTTAAGAATTCAAAGACACCGCTAAACAGCATTGCGACAATGATGCCGGCAAACTGCACCCGCCGCCGCAGACCGAGATAGGAAAATAGTCGGCGAATATTCGAACGGGTAGTACCTACCTTGAGATCAGGAATCATCGTGATCCCTGCGACCAGAGACAGTGTCAGGCGGCTCGACGCAACCTGGCGAGATCACGAGCGTCCGCGAATGAGCTCTACACCACGCTCGATATCGGAAAGAGAAACGTCTGAGTCCATCCACGCCACAACTGACATTCCCTCCTCTTCTAGATAACGGTGGAATGCCGGCTCGTGCCCCCTCTCTACAATTAGGACGTAGAACTTACCAGATGGATTCTTTACGAGGACAGCACGTAGATCGTTGCCTACGAGTCGGCCATTAAGAGATGGCGTTGCGTAGTAGCCCCATTCCTTTCGAGCGACGTCGTACTCGTGGTCATTCGAAGTCAGGAAGGTGACCTGTTCATTTTCAGCAAGTTGCACTGTGCCGCAATCACTGATCTCAACCCTCGATTCCCGTCCGACCAGAAACCTTCGGGGAGGCTCCCTTTCAGAAAACTTCATCCGTCAATCTGCCCTTCTGAAAGATTATTGCCCGACCTGAGCGTACCTGAGCGCCCAGCGTGGACCTGTAGCCTGCTTAACTCCAGGACCATTCTGGCACGAGAAAATCCGGGATGGACCAGAACCCATTCTCGCATTGCCAGATCTCTGGGTTCCTGAACTTTTCTGCTCTGTCAAAGAACCCGTCGGTGGTCCACCCAAGAAAGTCCGTGAGACGCCGAATGTCGGCATCCGGCCGCTGTTCGCCGTACTGCCGGATAATCTCTATTGCCGCGTCACGCTCAAGTCGCCCGTTTCGAATTTCTAACGCAAGGTTGTCGAACGCTCGCGTAAAGCCAAACTTGTACCACTTCATCCAGTGGTGAACTGAGATGAACTCATCGTCAATGTCAGCGTGGTCGTAATAGCCCGTCCGAGCACCTTCCTTGTCTCGTTCGAACCCATTTGCTTCAGCAACTGCCGCAGTGGCATTCGGATCCCACTTGAAGTAGTACCCGAGGAAGACGGCGCGGACTCCAGCCGCGGCAGCCTCCTTCATCGACGGTCCCGAATAGGCCGCGAGGTCCTTTTCGGTGAGTTCTACCGATACCCAGTCCCGGGCGGTAGTTCCGTGAGTCACCCCGTACTTCTCCAACCAAGCATCATCCAAAGAGAAGCCCGTTCGCTGTTCCTCGGTACCCCCATATTCAAAAGCCGAATTCTCCCCCCAAACAATGAGTGGGATTCTGCTCCTAACCGCAAGTGAGACCGGGATGTTGAAAATCGCCATGTGCATTGGAATCGCGGTGGCACCGAAGCGCTCAAAGGCTGCTCGCATGAACTTCTTCTCGGTCTCCGAGTTGACCTTGTAGTCGATGTGATCGACTCCAAGCTGAACGAGGTTGTCAAGGTTCCGCTGCCCAATCCGAGTGCGCCCTGGGGTCTTCCAGGTAACGGCGAGCGGCGTCAGACCGTGCTCTAGACACTTCACCACCTGCCAGGTGCTGTCCTTTCCACCACTTACCGGAATTACACAGTCGTACCCCGACGCACTAGTTCTCGCTTCACGCGCCACCTCCGCGAATAGCTTCTCCCGTTGAGCCCAGTCGATCGACTCCTTCGTCGCATGCGCTTCACAGGCATTACAGACACCGGTATCGCCAATTGTCAGGCCAGGTCTCGTATCCGGCAACACGCACTTCCGGCAATATCTCATCGCGTCACTGCCCGAAACCATGCACTGCGAAGACTCCTCTTTTCTTTCGGCCCAACGATCCCAGGAAGTCCCGAGATTCCCCACATTACTGGCAGTGACCGTTTGGCCGGTGGGCCCACCAGCAGATCTCTGCAGATGATCCAGCAGTCCGTTGGGACTCATCTTACAGCGGTCGCATTGGGACAGAGACTTCGGTGCCGGACCCCAGTGGTTCCTGATACAACCCATAGAGTTGCTAGTCAACATCCACAAGGTCTCTCACCACCAGTCAGATTCCACTTCCTCAGGCCACCAGTATCGGTGGTATTCGCAAAGTGCAAAGGCTGACAGTGCTTGGGGCGGTATGACTGGAAGAGCTTCCCGCTCCTACGGTGTGTCTGCTACCCGGATCCGTCACACTGGGATACCTAGTTTCTGCGCTCACTAGAGAGCAACGTTCCATCACCCGAACCTCAGTGACTAACACCTGAGGAGAAAGCCGCAGCATCTGACGGGACCCAACAGTTGTATCCTTTTTCACTGACCGACGCGACCCGTATCTTCTTGTGATCTCTAAGGCCACTCGAGTTCTACTTGTTGCTCCGTCGGGAAAGGCCACTAGAGCCGACTTCGCCTTGAAACAAGACCAACCGACCAAGAGAAGGTTCCGTTAGTAGAGATGAAGAAGTTACTTATTTACGCTAACGGGTTACGGGCGATCGGGGTGTTTTCACGCCTCCTGGAAGAGAACTACCAGATTTTAGGCGTAGTAGTTCCTGACTCAGGAGGTGGCCAGAGCCAGATCACCGACGCTTGCGATGCTCTTTCGATCTCCTGCTTTACAGAACCGGACGTCAACTCTGACCGCTTCCAGGCCGAATGGTCCGGGAAGAACCGACCGGACCTAGGAATCATCTGCGGGTACCCAACAATATTTCACGAATCCTTGATTGAACTTCCCCGGTGCGGAACAATCAACCTTCACGCTGGCCCCTTGCCCAGTTACCGCGGTGGTTCACCTCTGAACTGGCAACTCATTCACGGACAAACCAAGGCGACGGTGAGTGTCTTGTGGGTCACGAGTGGCATCGACGCCGGAAATATCTTGGCCGAGGAGTCATTCCCTATCAGGCCAAACGACACGATTCGGGACTTGCATTCCGCAGCAAACCGGATATTTCCTGAGTTGGTAACAGGCGTCTTGGAACAACTTGCATCCGGTGAAGTCACAGGACATAAACAAGATGCCGATGACGTCTGCTACTGGCACCAACGTGGAGAACGAGATGGCGAGATTCTCTGGCGCACGTTTACTGCAAATGACGTTCACAATCTCGTTCGTGCTATCACACACCCCTACCCGGGCGCTTATACGCAACTCGGAAATTCCACCGTCAGAATATGGTCGACTGAAGTTCCCAAGATGATGATTCGAGGTACGCCGGGCCGAATCTGTGTCCTAGATAGTGGCGGACCCTATGTTATTTGCATGGATACTGCAGTTCGTTTGCTGGACTACTCAATAGAAGGTACGAAATCAACCATCAAGAACGGCAGTACCTTCACCCAGAAAGACGGGGTATAGCAGTAGTTTGTTTGAACAGCCTATGCAAAGGTATTTATCCTGTAGCATCGGTTCTGGGTCACTAAATCGACTGTTCTGGCACTCGACATAGGACTCGCAAAGTGAATTTTGAACTGGGCTCCGTCAGTCGCTCTATTGCCAAACACTCAAGACCTGCTCGAGTCACCATATGTTCAATCGACCTAGTGCTAAAGACATGATGGTGATCTACAAAGAACTCTTCGCGTCCCTGTCCCGCAAGTTCCGCTGTTTCCCCGTCGGGCACCTCAATATAAACCAACCCATTAGGTAGCATGTATTCATGTACCAACGAAAGCATGCCTACAGGGTCAACCA
>JASMKJ010000336.1 GCA_030749275.1 Acidimicrobiales bacterium | reverse complement strand
CCGCCACATCACCGGGCCGCTCGGCGACGCCTGTACCGAGGCCGGCCTCGGCAGGGTCACCGCCTACACGCTGCGCCACCTATCTGTGCGGACGTGCCTGGGTGCAGGCGTGTCGCTGGCAGAGACAGCCGCCCGCCACGGCCACGACGTCGACACCATGCTGCGCTTCTACACCGGAACCGTCCTCGGTGAGACCGAACGCGGCAACGAACTGCTCGACGCCTTCTACGGATCCCTCTAGCGAGCGTGAAGGAATGGCGTGAACGCCGTACGTTCGCCAGCGAAAACGAGAGCGGGTGCCGCCATGCCCGAGAGGCAGCCGTGAAGTTGGCTGTGAATGCAGGTCGACAAGTATCACGTGCCTTCTTTGCCTTGCCCGAAATTGACGCTGGATCGGCAGCCCCAGGGGAGAAGATCCGGTTCATGGCTACGCGTGCATGGGGAGGGACTTTCGGCATGACCTCCCTAATGGCTTGACTGATGAGGTCCCCGTCCACTGTGGTCGATGACTCAGTGTGGCTTCTTCTCATGGACTCAGTGTCACGGTCCTGGGCCCCGCCCGGAAACCATCACGCCACGGGATTCTTCCGAGAAATCGGATCGGTCCCAGTAAGTGAACGCAACTGCGATAATGCGGGCCATGAGGCGAATCGGTAGGCGGGGTGGTGCCGAAGGTAGTTGGCCAGCGACAGGCGAAAGCTTGCTTGACGAGCTCAGCCGCTTTGGCAGATTGGGGCTTCTGGTGGGCGAGCCGTTGGAAGCCGTTAGGGCAATCAACCGACTCGCCGAACTACCACGTGAACCGGTTCAGTCCGTTGCGGAGTTGATTCTGGGCGACGGGCCGGCACGCTCTGATACCGAGTTGCTTAGAAGATTCGGGGGGGCGCGATTCCTTGTCGAGACAGAGTGCCTGTTCTGGCAGCCGCACTATGAGTTAAACCCGCTGCGCCTCCTACAGCGTCACGCCGCTTCGAAGGGGTTGGTCGCAGTCTGGCCGGGGGTTGTTGACGGCGCGACGCTACGGTTCAGTGGCCTAGGGCGACGAGACCATTTCGAGGAAAGAGCGGCCGACCTTGTGTTGTTGCACGCAAAATCGACAATCTTTCCGGATCAGGTTCCATTCACCGTTGAGAGGTTGATGACATGAAATATGACGATCTCATCTCCTTCGAGCCGATCGATTCGGTCAAGGTGTTAAAGGAAGCCGACGACATCGATGAAGCTCGCCAGGACGTACAGACGTTGGTTGTCTCCCCACGTCTGGCAGACCAACTTGCCGACGTGATCTTTCCGAACCTCAACCTCGACGAGCCTGGCGATGCCAAAGGCGTCCTCGTTGTCGCCAACTATGGGACGGGCAAGACACACCTCATGTCGGTGGTGTCGGCAATTGCTGAGCACGCTGAGCTCAGCGACCTGGTGTCAGCCGACCGAGTGAAGGATGCCGCTGGATCTGTCGCAGGACGCTATGAGGTTATCCGAGCTGAGATTGGTGCCTCAGAGATGAGCCTTCGGGACATCATCACAACTGAGCTCACGATTGGGCTTAACAAGATTGGCGTTGAGTTCAAGTTCCCCGACATGACCAAGGTCACGAATACGAAGGATTCGCTGGAAGAGATGATGGCGGCGTTCGACGCGGTCCACAGCAACCAGGGTCTCCTCTTTGTCTTGGATGAACTTCTGGATTATCTCCGTACTCGTCGGGACACTGAACTCATCAAGGACCTAGCAGTACTGCGTGAGATTGGTGAGATCTGTCGCTCCACCCGGTTCCGGTTTGTGGCCGGTGTACAAGAAGCAATCTTTGACAACCCAAGATTTGCTGGTGCTGCTGATGCTGTGAGCAGGGTCAGGGACCGGTTCACCCAGATGCGGATTTCTCGTGAGGACATTGCTTTCGTTGTGCAAGAGCGACTACTGAAAAAGACACCTGAACAGAAGGCGCTGATTCGCGAGCACTTACAGCGCTTTACACAATGTTATGACGGCATGGCAGAAAATCTTGATGACTTCGTGTCGCTTTTCCCCGTGCATCCTGCCTATCTGAGGATCTTCGAACAGGTGTCACTGGTAGAGAAACGAAAGGTTCTCACCACCCTGTCGGACGAGATTCGACAGCTTCTCGGCAACGATGTCCCAGATGACAACCCCGGTTTGGTTTGCTACGACACATACCGTGCTCGGCTTGAGGAAGACCCTTCCAACCGTGCTATCCCGGATGTGGCTGATGTCCTAGACCGAACGCGGGTATTGAGGGAGCGTGTCAGTCAAGCGCTTACCACGAAGGACTACGTGCCGACCGCGCTGAGGATCGTTGATGCTCTTGCAGTGCATCGACTAACCACAGAGGACGTCAATGCACCGATTGGACCAACAGCTGGTGAGTTGCGCGATGACCTGACGCTGCTGCCGCCAGAACTTCCCGAAATGGATGCGTTCTTTCTTGAGACAACCATCCGCTCGATAGTTGACGACATCGTGCGAGCCGTTTCGGGGCAGTTCATCACGATCAACGAGCAGAACGACCAGATATATCTCGATATCACCAAAGACATCGATTATGACCAGAAAATCGATGAGCGAGCAGAGTCCCTCGACGAAGGACGCCTTGACGCCGCCTACTACATGGCCCTCGAAACACTCCTCGAGCAACGAGACAACCACTATGTCTCCGGTTACCGAATCTGGGCCTACGAGCTACCTTGGACGGCGAAAAACGTCGCCCGACCTGGCTACCTATTCATGGGAGCTCCAAATGAGAGGTCGACTGCACAGCCACCTAGAGATTTCTACGTCTACTTCCTTCAACCGTATGACCCACCGAAATTCGAAGACGGATCCAATCCCGATGAAGTGTTCTTCCGTCTCGCCACCCCCGACGATGACTTCACGAAAGCATTGCGCCGATATGCAGGTTCCACCGCGTTGGCTTCGGAATCCACCGGCTCGCACCGGACGGTCTACGCCGAAAAGCGTCAAGTTTCCCTCCGAGAGATGATCGGGTGGCTTACCAAGCGAATGGGCGACGCGATAACGGTCACTTATCAGGGAGAAACAAGACCGCTTGCTTCATGGCTTGCAGACAGTCAGGGTCCACGAGCAACGGTGAAGGAGCAGATCGACACCGTCTCAGCCTCGGTTCTCACAGGGCACTTTGATACCCGCTATCCGGGCTATCCGGCTTTCGATGTTCAGATCACCGGAGCCAATCTTGGTGAGACGGTCAAACAGGCACTCGGCGAGGTCATCAACCAACGGCCAACCATTCTCGGAACCAAGGCATTAGCAGGACTGAACCTGGTCGACCCGCAAGGACACCTGAGAGTCGATGGGGAGTTTGCCTCCGAACTACTCGGCGCGCTCGCTAATAACGATGGACAGGCGGTCAACCGTGATCAACTTTTGTCTCAGCGAGACCCCGGTGTCTTCACTTGGGGACCGTGGCATCTTGAGCCGGCGTGGCTTGTCGTGGTCGCCGCAGTTCTTACTCAACAGGGCCAGCTTGAGATCGGCTATACCGGAGAACAACTGGATGCGTTGAATCTGGCTCGCCTGACGCGGATGACTCTCGATGAGTTGCAAGCCATCACCCACGTCGCTCCACCAGCCGCACTACCACTCGTCCTATTAAAGGACGCAGTCGAGTTACTCGATCTACCTCCCGGTGCGGTTGGACCCAATGGCGCTGACGAGTCTCTTGTTCAACAAGTTGGCACACGTTGCCACGAATACTCCCAGAGCATCCTCGACGCTAAATCAGTCCTTATTGACGGAATAACTGTCTGGGGCGCCCAAGTCATCGAACACCAGACGGAACGAAGCGCGGCCCTCGGTGCCTTCGAAGCAGCCGTCAACAACCTAAAAGCTCGAAACACGGTCGGGAAACTCAACCGGATCAACCTCACGACCGAGGAACTCGCTGGAGCTATCAAAGGAAAGGAAGCACTGAACTGGGCGGAATCCGCTGTCCATGCCCAGGGGCATGTAAGCGAGGTGGTCTCATACCTTAAGGAGGCGACTGACGTTTTTGGTTCCGAGGATCCGAACAGCATTGATGCGAACGATCTTCGCACACGTCTACTCGATCTGTTTCGGATCGATACACCCCCCGACGTTGGAGCTGTGGCTGGCGCAAAGGCTGAGGGAGACCAGTTACGTGAACGATTTGCCGAGGCCGCAACGACTGCTCACGGCCGAGACCGTCTCGACGGCGCCGGAGACCAAAAGAAGCGGCAACTACTCGAGAGCACAGCCTTAACTGATCTAGGCCAACTTTCGACGATCCCGCTTCTCCCAGGTGGGAGATTTGCCAATCTGCAGCAGAACCTCACGGATCTTCACACATGTATGACGTTCGAGCCAGCGGACCTTCGCCGGTCGGTCGTATGTAGCGAATGCGGCTACCGGCCCGTCGCGGGTGATGCCACAAGCGCGAACACGAGACTTACCCATCTAGAAGGCGAGGTTGCCTCGATGCGCTCTGAGTGGCAGGGAGTCTTGGCCGAGAGCCTCAACGCACCAGAGATGGCCGAGCAGATCAAACTCTTGGATCAAGGTCCAAAGCGAATTGTCAGGAGGTTCGTAGATACAGGCTCACTGCCTGACTCGGTCAATGAGAAGTTCGTGAGTGACGTCACCCAAGTACTGGAGCGATTCGAGGTTCGTCGGCTTGCGGCAAGCGAGGTGTGGGCGATCCTGTTCCCGGAGACAGTTCCCGCAACGCCAACCGATCTGGAGGGACGCTTCAAGGAACTGCTTACTGACCTTATCGATGATGCTGAGACAGACCGTGTTCGTATCGTTCCGGAAGAACCTCACGAGGAATCCGAAGAGTGACTGGCCGCCTGTTTGAGGGGCCGTCGGCTGGGGCTGTTGAGGAGATGGTGGAGGCTGCGCGGGTTGAGTTGCGGGGGTTGCTTTCTGGGTTGCGGGGTTTACCGGGTTGTCCTCTAGGTAGTGATGACGACATTGTCGCGATGTCTTATCCGCCGTATTTCACGGCGTGCCCGAACCCGTTTATTGGCCACTGGTTAGAAGGCCTTGATCGTCCCAGCGACGAGGGGCGTGTCGATCCGGGCCCGTTCGCTACTGATGTGAGCGTCGGGAAGGGCAATGCGTTCTATAAGGCGCATTCGTATCCGACCAAGGTGCCGCATCCGGCGATCATGCGGTTCTTGTTGCATTACACGAAGCCTGGCGATGTGGTTCTCGACGGGTTTTCTGGTAGCGGCATGACCGGTGTGGCCGCTCAGGTGTGTGCGAATCCGCCTCCCGAGCTGAAGGCGGAGATTGAGGCAGAGCTTGGGGTGGACAACGTTGAGTGGGGTGCCCGTCGGGCGATCCTCGGCGAGTTGGGACCGTCGGCGTCGTTTATTGCTGCTGGGATGAATCTTCCCGTTGACGGTGACCGATTTGATGAGGCGTCGAAGGCTTTGTTGGAGCGGTTCGAAACTGAGTACGGGTGGATGTACAAGACAACGGTGACTCCCGATGAGGGTCGGCCATTCGAAGCTGACATTGATTACACGATTTGGTCGCAGGTGTTTACCTGCCCGCACTGTGGCGGAGAGGTCGTCTTCTACGACGTGGCGTTCACCCCAGAAACCGGCAGAGTCAAAGACGATTTCCCATGCGCCAGCTGCGGTGCTGTAACCACCAAGAGACAGCTTGAGCCGCGTTTTTCGGCCTACCGGACCATCGATGGCGGGACAGTGGAAAGAGTCGAATTTTCCCCTGTAGCCATCACATGGAGGAGAGGAAAGGACGACAAGGGGACGAAGGACTTCAGTCGAGATGATCAAGCCATTCTTGACAGGGTCCAAGCTCTCAGAGGGCTGACATTCCCAACCTCTCGTATGCCAGTGGAAGAGATGGTCCATGACTACGCATTGATCCTCAAGGGTCTAACCCATACTCACCATCTTTGGTCGGATCGTTCGCTGGTTGCATTGGCTGTGTTGTGGGGTTGGGCGGGTGAGGAGCCGGATCGGTTGACGAGACTGGCTCTGAAGTTCTGGATCGAGCAGGCTTTCTGGGGTCTGTCATGGATGAACCGCTACCAGCCGATTCAACAGGGGAAGATGGGAGGGAGTCAGGTCAACCGTCAGATGACCGGTGTGTACTACGTGCCGTCGTTGAGTTCGGAGTGTTCGGTTCGTTACAACCTGGTCGGCAGTTCACCAAATCGCGGAAAGCGTGAATCGCTAGTCAAACTCTGGGCGGCCTCGCCGGCAAATGCGGGGAACGTAATGATCACTACAGGATCGTCGACCGACCTCCAGTTACCCGATGCAAGCATTGACTATGTGTTTGTCGATCCGCCGTTTGGCGCCAACATCCCGTATTCGGACCTGGCGTTGGTCGTGGAGCAATGGCACGCCGTGACCACCTCGAATCAGGAAGAGGTCACCGAAGACAAGTTCAAGGGCCGTGGGCTCGACGATTACGCCTACCTCATGGACCGTTGCTTCAGGGAGTTCTTCCGGGTGTTGAAGCCGGGCCGGTGGATGACGGTGGAGTTCTCTAATCATTCGAATGATGTGTGGTTGCGGATCCAGCATGCTTTGGCGTCGGCGGGGTTTGTGGTTGCTGATACGCGGATGATCGACAAGGAGCAGCTGTCTTACAAGCAGGTGATCTCGGTAAACGCGGTGAAGCATGATCTGGTGATCTCGGCGTATAAGCCGGCTGAGGTGTCGGAGGAGAGTTTCGAGGTTGCGGCGGGCGATGTTGATGGGGCGTGGGTGTTTGTCCGGGAGCATTTGTCGCGCCTGCCGGTGACGGAAGGTTCGCGAGAGCAAGCGGTGACGATCCGAGAGCGTCAAGCGGATCGGGTCTATGAGCGGATGGTGGGCTATCACGTGGCTCGCAACACGGTGGTGCCGGTCTCTGCTGGGGAGTTCTACACCGGGTTGGAGCAGAGGTTCCCGGTGCGTGACGACATGTATTTCTTGCCTGACCAGGTCGAGGAGTACGAGCGGTTCCGGCTGACGTTCAAAGAGTTGGCGGTTGTGGAGTTCTTCATCAGGGACGAGTCCACAGCAGTCCACTGGCTTCGACAACTCTTGAAGGGTCGGCCGCGAACCTTTGGTGATGTTCAGCCGGCGTTCATGCGCGAGCTCCAGTCCGGGTTGGCTTCCTGGGAGGAACTACCTGATTTGAGAGAGATGTTGGAAGACAGCTTCGTTGTTGACGA
>JASMKJ010000335.1 GCA_030749275.1 Acidimicrobiales bacterium | reverse complement strand
CCCGTCTACAAAAGCCTCGTGGACACCATGACAGATGTTGGGGAAGAGTACGGCTGCGGGCGAGCGCTCTGGGAATATGATCGCGACGAATTAGGTTCGTATGGGACACCGATGGCTCCAATGTTGTTGCCCTACTGGACTGACGGCTGTATCGGTTCAATGGAAGGTTTGTACTTCGAGTCCTCAGCTACTGTCCCGTTTCACTTCTTGATGCAGTCGGAACTGTCTGCGAATCCCTCTCGACCCATGAGGGGGTTGCCTTACAGAGGACTCGATCTAGCCTCAGGTATCGAACACATGCAAATGTCGGGAGTTCGTTACTATCTGGCCTTCAGCGAACAAGCAGTCGAACAAGCGACGCGTTATGGCGATCGCCTCCAATTGCTAGCTATTTCTGAGCCATGGCGCATTTATCGAGTTGTTGATTCGCCCCTTGTTGAGGGTCTTGCCTATGAACCCAACGTTTCTTCTGCTGGAGATGCTGGAGGCCGAGCATGGACTGACCCCGCCGTGGCGTGGTTTAACGATCCAACCCGCCGACATGTTCTAGTGACGAGTGACGGCCCTGAAACGTGGTCGCGCGTGGATGTTGCGAATGCGGCCTTTGTCGGTGGACGAAGTTTCACGACACCGACTGAAAGTTTGTTGCCTTCGATCTCGGTGACTGATGTGAGGGAGAGCGGCGAAAGGATCAGCTTTTCTGTTGACCGTGTTGGTGTCCCAGTGGTGATCAAGACCTCCTATTTCCCGAACTGGTCCGCGAGTGGGGCGGTAGGGCCATACCGGGCGACACCGAATTGGATGATTGTGATCCCCACCGAAAATGACGTCGAGTTGGAATTCGAAGCCACGTGGGCCGAATACTTAGGTTGGTTGATGACCTTGGTAGGGATTGCGGTCGTCGGTTTGTTGCTTCGAACTAAACGTCGCGAGTCGATGACATGATGGAATGTCGCCTTTCTGTAATTCTTCCCGCGTACCAAGCAGCTCCACTCGTGGGGGAAGCCATACAACGGATCCGTCATGAGGTCGGGGTTGAAGCGATGGAAATCATTGTCGTTGATGACGGCTCGAAAGATGAGACGGCGTTGATGGCCAGACGATCGGGCGCAAATCAGGTCATCGAACTCAAGAAGAATCGAGGGAAGGGTGAAGCGGTTCGACGAGGTGTAGCAGCTGCATCGGGTTCCTATCTCGTGTTCACTGATGTAGACCTTGCCTACCATCCCTCCCAAATCACAAGTCTTGTCGATGTTCTTGAAGCGGGGGCAGATGTGGCATTAGGTAGCCGCCGTCATAAAGCGAGCCGAGAAAATCATTCGGCGAGTTTCATCCGTGAGAGGGGAAGCCGTGTCTTTAGCCGACTCACCAGACTGCTGTTACCGGGACCTCACCTAGATACTCAGTGCGGCCTGAAAGGTTTCACTTTCCAAGCGGCTCAGTCGATCTTCTCCATGTCAAGAATTGATGGTTTTGCTTTTGACGTAGAGGTCCTTTTCTTAGCGCGGCGACTTGATTTGAAGATCGTGGAAATCCCGGTAACTGTCGACGATGTAGACCAAAGCACCGTTCGTTTTATCCCTCAAGCGATTCGGATGCTTTGGGACGTTGTTCGAGTTCGTCTATGGTCGATTACTGGTAGGTACAACGACCTTCCCCCCAGGCGTGGTTAGCCTCCTAGATGCGATGCAACATCTCGATGTGATCCCTCCAGTAGCCCCAGACCGTCTAGCGAGAGTGTTCAAGGCCTATGACGTTAGGGGTTTAGCGCCAGAAGAACTTGACGAGGCGATGGCGAGAGCTTTGGGTGCTGCATTCGCAAAATTTACAAAGTCAGATTCGGTGGTAGTTGGCCGAGACATGAGACCCTCTGGTGAAGGACTAACGATGGCATTCAGTGAGGGCGTTACCTCTCAGGGTGCTGACGTGACTGATATTGGTCTAGCGTCGACAGACCTTCTCTACTTCGCCTCCGGATATCTAAACGCACCCGCGGTGATGCTGACCGCGTCGCACAACCCAGCCTCATACAACGGCATGAAG
>JASMKJ010000334.1 GCA_030749275.1 Acidimicrobiales bacterium | reverse complement strand
CAGCTGCACGCGTCATCCACCAGTAGCTCAGCCCGTTCCGGAGTTCCAACTTGTCGACCAGTGAACGGCCGCGGCAATCGGTATCAGCAAGCTCCTCAATCCACCGCAGGTATCGGTCCCTAAGCCGATCTCCATGACGCTCAACATGAGCGAGTAGAGAGCGCTGGTGTTCCCCTTCGATGCAATGGTTCCAGAGGTAGTGGAGGTGTCCATCGGGGATCTTCTCGGGGGCGGAGCCATTGGCCCAGACAACGACTTGGCGTCCGGTCATCGGAAGATCGAATCAGCCAAGGTTGCCAGCAAACTTCATTAGACGATTCACCCGTTGTAAGTTGTCCAGCGTGCTGGCGTCATGCTAGCAGCGAGTGGGTTGGAGTTGAGTCCCGGGTAGTGGTGTATCGGCGGAGAGGTCCGTCGGGCGTGAGGACCACCGCGTCATCTTCCGGGTAGTCCGACAAGACAGACCAGAAGGGGGACACGGTGGTCAACACCAACAACATGGGCGTACTCGAGTAATTGAACCGCCCCGGGTTTCACGCAGGCTGGCTTGTTTGAGTCCCGGCCTGGTTGGTTGGGACGTGTTGACAGTAGTAGAGGTCTTCGAACTCTGCTGGCGGGATGTGGCCGAGTTCACCGAACAGGCGGCGGTGGTTGGAACAGGGGAACGAGGTGCCGCGCCGCGGCGTATCTGTCCTAGGCGAACCTGCCGGGAAAATGATGTACCCGCTCGTCCGCGAGCTCGCCGTCGACGGGATTCCCGAGACGGTGACGGGCCGGATCCTAGATCTTGCCCGCCAGCCCTACTACCGCTGGCTCGCCAACCCGGTCAGCGACGGGGAACTCGTCGAGGCCTACCTGGCGAACGCGATCTTCGATGCCCACCGAGACGACCCCGAGTTCGGCTACCGGTTCCTCGCTGACGAAACCCGGCTGGTCGGCCACGATGTGTGTGACCGCACGGTGTGTGGATCTGTAGGGACAACGGCTGGTGGTCCAGCTTCACCAAACCTAAGAATCGCAAGGCCTCCAAGCCCGGCGCCCCGGCCCGCGACGACCTGGCCCGTCGAGACTTCACCGCGCAGGCTCCGAACCAGGTCTGGCTCGCCGACATCACCGAGCACCGCACCGCCGAGGGCAAGCTCTACCGGTGCGCCATCAAGGACCTGTTCTCGAACCGGATCGTCGGCTACTCCATCGACACTCGGATGAAGGCCCGCCTCGCCGTCACCGCGCTCAACAACGCTGCCGTCCGCCGCGGTGACGTCGACGGCTGCATCCACCGCACCGACAGGGGCTGCCAGTTCCGAGCCCGGAAACTCCACCAGGCTCTCACCCGCCATCAGATGGTCGGCTTGATGGGCCAGATCGGCTCAGCAGCCGACAACGCCGCCATGGAATCGTTCTTTGCTCTCTTGCAGAACAACGTGCTCAACCGGTACCGGTGGGCTACCCGTGACGAGTTGCGCTTGGCCATCGTGACATGGATCGAGTGCCCATACCACCGCCGTCGACGTCAATCCGCTCTTGGCCGGCTGACCCACATCGAATACGAGACCAACATGACCCCACCAACCGCCAAGGCGGGCTAACGACACCTGTCGCCTGATCGTGCGGCAGATCCTGACCCCGACGTCCTTGTTCAAGTGCACGCAACAGGTCCGCTGGAGGAACAATCACCCCTCAAGAGGCCGGATCCAACTAATGGGTGAATCCACCTCAGCCTCCTAGCATGTGGATATGACCCAAGTCCATTGCCACAGTATTGATCGCCTCGGTGTGGTTTCGGTGCCAGTTCCTCACTCTCGATTGTCACGCCGTTAATCTGGAATCAGAGAATGTTCACTTGGGACAACAGCCATAAGTGGTTAAGAGATGCGCAGGATGCCCATGGCGCCTACGAAGAATGCAAGAGTATCTATGACCTACTCCTGCCTGAGCTTACAGATGAGTTGAACAAGTACCATTCGCTCAAGTGGAGTTCAATGCAATATCAGAAGTTGCTAGGCAACTGGTTATTCAACTTTATTCAAATGACACACGATCGTTGGCTCGGTTGTACGCCGAATATGATTGGAGTCAACTGTGCATCTGCATATATTGCTGCCGATAACCTCGAATTCGTTCATACCTATCGGCAATCGCACCTCGCAAACCTCAATCTCTACGAGCAGGTGGCAAGTTATCGGTATCAATCATCATTCCAACAAACTGAGTTACCATCAAGGCTGAATTGTACGGTGGGGTTTGATCTGGTAGGAGATACTGCCGCACCAGTATGCATCAGTGAACCCTTTCATTCATTCGGGCGATTTGGTTGGCGGTTTTTACTTCCTAGGCGATCCTTCCCCAAGGAATTGCGCGACTATGCAACTCTAATAGATTTCCAGCTCAAACCTTCCGTTCCTGTCAATGTCGACAAAGTGTGGCGATTGGC
>JASMKJ010000333.1 GCA_030749275.1 Acidimicrobiales bacterium | reverse complement strand
GCTGGATGAACGTTACGTACGCGAATGGCTGCACGCCTTGGCCTGTGGCGGGATCGTGGACTACGACTCCGACAATGAAACCTTTTGTCTGCCTCAAGAGCACTCAGGTCTGCTTACGAGGCGGGCTGGGCCCCTGAACCTGACGGTACCCATGCAACAAATTTCGCTCTTGGGTGAGGTCGAAGACGATTTGGTCCGGGTTTTTAAAGAAGGCGGCGGACTCCCTTACGACAAATTTCCGCGGTTTCAGGCCTTGATGTCGGAGTCGAGCGAACGTCGTTTCCAGAGCGGGTTGGTCAACCAAGTGGTTCCCCTTTTGGAAATGAACGACGCCTTGGTCTCTGGCATTGATGTTGCTGATGTCGGCTGCGGAAGCGGGCTAGCTAGTTACCTTCTAGGAAAGGAGTTTCCCAACAGCCGGTTTGTGGGATTCGATATGTCTTCTGCCGGCATTGCGCATGCTTCAGAAGTAGCGGTCGACCTAGACAACGTCTCTTACGAGGTTGCAGACGCCGCGGCATTAAACCAAAGTGAACGTTTCGACCTTGTAACGACATTTGACGCCATCCACGACCAGGCACGCCCCAAAGACGCTCTGGCCGGAATATTCGCGATGCTCCGTCCCGGCGGCACCTATTTGTGTGTCGAACCGAAAGCATCAAGCGTTTTAGAGGAAAACATGCAGGATCCTATGGCACCCTTCATGTACACCATCTCAACTATGCATTGCATGACGGTGTCGCTCGCATACGGTGGAGATGGCCTGGGCACCGCATGGGGACATCAATTAGCAACTGAATACCTCACCGAAGCCGGGTTTACGGACATCAAAATCGAAGGCATCCGCGATGACCGAGGCAACAACTACTTCATCAGCAAAAAGGCTTAGCTTCTGCTTGAGCGCCTAGCTTTCGCCTTGGCGAACTAGATCTTCCAACGGAACTCCCGACTCGAAACGCTCCACGAGTTCATCGGCATCAAACAGGACTCCGATCGGGTTATCGCGAAACACTGGTCCGTTCATGAACTCAATGCCCGCCTGAGGGTCGTCAAAATTTTCAACCTGTAGCTCGATACGGTTTCCGTCGGGGTCTTTGTAGTACATGGATGTGGTCATTCCGTGGTTTATTGTTCGCTCCGGCATGATTCCTTGATCCCTGAGGCGAACATAATTCGTTAGGAGATCTCCTAACGACTCATATGTAAATGCGACATGGTCGACGCCGTTGACTTCGGGGTCGGGACCTTTTTCGAATCCTCTGTCGAGAAAAGCTATGCGATGGTGCTCTTCGTCGAATGTCGCGAAGGCAATCATCTTGTTTCGGTGAACAACTTCCGCGTCCAATACGTTGCAATACCATTCGGCAAGACGATCAATGTCACTCGTCCGCAACACGAAATGGGCAAGTTTTGCCGGCGAGGTCACGGCTTCATCTCCTGGTCCTACTGTTCGGGGATATTTCCTATCCAATCACTAAGATCATGGTAGGCCTCAAGACAATGTAAGTTCGGATATTTTTCCGGGAGTCCCGCCGGAGCCCGAAAGAGGCAGCTCGCGTCAGCTTGACTCAGCATGCCGATATCGTTGTGAGAATCACCGATCGCTGTCACGTGATAACCCTGCCCCTGGTAACTCAGAACTGCCTTCAGTTTCGCGTCCTCTACCCTCGGAACAAAGTGGGTAATTCGATCGTCGTCCAATTCCAATCGATGACATAACAGATGTGGGTAACCCAAGAGGTCCATGAAATGGCCAGCAAATTGTTCGAAGGTGTCCGATAACACGACCACTTGATACTGCTTTCGTAACTGTTCAAGAAAGTCACGTGCCCCCTCAAGTAAGTCGAGTTCAGAAATCACCTCACGTATAAGTCCTAACCCAATGCCATGTTCAGAAAGAATCGAGATGCGATGTCCCATCAGCTTGTGATAGTCGGGTTCGTCTCGTGTAGTGAGCCGAAGTTCGGGTAGCCCAGTATGGCTCGCAACTGCTATCCAGATTTCGGGTGTGATCACCCCTTCCATGTCTAACGCGATGATCCGTTGCACAATAAGACAGCCTTGCACCTATTCAGGGTGGAATAACAAATCGAAACCCGGTAACCAGTACCGTATCTACATGGCTACTACCCCAAGCCACGATGAACTTGTCAATTCAATGACCGGTGGAATGGTCACGCTCCAGTCACCGTTCAGCGAAACTAATCATTTTCGATCCGATGGTCGACCTACATCTGCTTTGCGCGCAGAGCTTCGAAATATTCACAATTTTCGAAACGCATGGACATGTGTCTCTTCGATCGCTCTGCCTGTTGTTCTCATCTCTGTGGCTTTATTGGTTGATCTCCTGTTTGTAACTTTGAGCGTCTTCTTTCTTATGGGTTTTGTCCAAAACCGAATGTTTATTCTTCACCACGAAGGTGCCCACCGGCTCTTGTTCTCAAACCGAAGGGTGAACGACTTTGTGGGAGTCACAATTTTTGGATGGCTGTCCTTCGGTACCGGTACCCACGCCTATCGCCGGGCACACACACACCACCACCGAGACGAATTTGGACCCAAAGAACCGGATTTTTTGCTGTATGCCCTTTATCCGATAACTAGTGCTTCAATGCGTAGAAAGCTTCGCCGGGATGTGTCAGGAGTTTCTGGGTACCGAATCTTACGTCCACGGTTGACTGGTCTTTTCAACAGGCGCTTCTGGCTCAACAGCCTCCGTTTCTACGTGGGACAACTGTTCATCTTCGGCCTTTTCTGGACTGCTGGCAGTCCATTCGCTTACCTGTATCTGTGGCTACTTCCCTTTATGACCGTCTACCAAGTGGTGAATCGTCTAAGAGCGATTGCTGAGCACGGCGGAATGACGCGATCGGCCGATAGGCGACAGACAACCCATCACGTGCGTCAAGGAATCTTCGCTCGAATTTTTCTTGTGCCATTGGCCGTTGGGCACCATCTCGCCCATCACGTCGACAGTGGTGTGCCGTTTCGCAATCTGCCTCGTCTAACTCGCTTGTTGGAACAGGAGGGATACATCACTGAGGACAACAGCTGGCCCAATTACCGAACACTTTGGCGGGCACTCGCAGCTAAGGTCAACGTATGACGCTCCGAACCACTTGCGTCGGCTCTTGGCCGATTCCTTTTGGTTTGCGACCCCAGCTAAAGCGCTACTACGCAGGCGAGCTGAGTGATGCTGCCGCCGCCCCCCTCCTCTCACAAGCGGCTCGTATTTCTATGGATGAAATGATCGCTTGCGGTGTCGATCAAATCATGGGCGGAGAGGTTTGGGGACCTGACTTTGTTCACCACGTACCCCCTCGGCTGAGTGGCCTGGAGACTGTCCACAAACGCGACACGTCGAAGGGTTATGAAGGGATCGGCCGCTACCGGATTGTCGATGACGTGCGCGCGCCCAGAGGGACTGGTCACGCGTTGGGTTATCGAAGGGAACGCGAAATCGAAGCCCGACTTGACAAAGGGGCGGTGCCAAGCCCTCTCACCATGACTCTCGGCATGGAAAACGACCCGAGGTTGGAAGAACAGCTTCCCAACTATGTGGCAATTGTGAAAGACGAAGTCAACGATATGGTCGAAGCAGGTGCTCTCGAGGTCCAACTCGACGCGCCGTCTGAAGCCACCTCGCTAGTCAATGGAACGTCATCGCCTGCCAAGCTCTTTGAGTCCTTGGTGGCCCCGTTTAGCGATGTTCTTGCCGCCACCCGTACAGTCCATTTCTGTCTGGGAGACATTTCGAGACGCCCTGGAACCGAAGTGCAAAATCTCTCCTCGTTAATGCCTCTTATCCAGATGCTTGATGGATTCGTCGACCGAATCCATATTGAATGCAGCCACGCTGGTCAATGGGCCGATCGCCATCTATTGTCAGAAATTCCTGACTCAATCGAAATCATTGCGGGCATCGCCGATGTCAAACAACTACCTGAGTCCGTACCAGTCTTGGCCGAGCGGATCGAACTTCTACTTGGAATCGTTGATGAAGATCGTTTACTCCTGTCGACATCATGTGGATGCGGGCGGGTTCCCCATGATGAAGCGATCCGTCTGCTGAGAAACCTGGTGAAGGCAACTCGTGGCGAGTGACCCGTTGGCCTTGGGAGCCCGTTACGGTTGGGTCGGCCAAGATCCGCACTCACGAGAGTTGCAGCAGCAACGCCGGTACTTAAGCGAAAACAACGGCATCGACGGTCTCGAAATCCTGAACCCTAACCAAATCGATGACGCAAAGAGAATCTTCTATCGAGATGGATTCGTTGTCGTGAGGAACGCTCTCACTGAAGAGCAACTCACCAGTGTCAGGTGCGGATGTGCTCGTGTCGTCTCCGAAATCATGGAGTTAGACACCACTCGTCAAGGCAATCGCGGCTCTCACAGATACAGCTTCGGGTCAGCAAGCACCACCGGTCACCAAGTTCATCAGCCTGAGTGGGCGATGCTCATCGATCTTCCCACGGTGACTCCTATTCTTGAAGCAATCTTCGAATCGCCGGACTACATATGTCGCGGCGGGGGTGGCGATTTCTGTCTGCCCGGTGCAGTCGAATACCAGCCACTCCATAGTGACGTAGCGGATCGACGCGAGAAGACTGATCACATCGCTGCAGCGGATAGTGACGGATCAAAGTTTTCCGGTTCGTTTTGGGATCCTCGCGGATTGATGACTCTCAGAGATTTACCCTGCCCGTACGTCTGTTGCAACTTTTTGATGACGGACTTCAATGCGCTCAATGGGCCCATCCGACAAATACCCGGCACTCAAAATTCACG
>JASMKJ010000332.1 GCA_030749275.1 Acidimicrobiales bacterium | reverse complement strand
TGCATCGGGAGCCTCAATCCCGATGCAATCGAGCAGAGTCGGAACAATGTCGCAAACATGGCAAAACTGAGTCCTCAGCCCCGGTTCGGCTACCTTTCGTGGCCAATGAACAACTAAAGGATCTCTGACCCCACCGCCATGGGTGTTCTGTTTGTAGCGGCGCAAAGGAGTGTTAGCTGCCATCGACCATCCCCACGGAAAGTTAGAGTGAGTGTTGGGTCCCCCGATGTCATCGATGCGGCTCAGCTTGTCATCTATTGATTCTGGGAGACCGTTGTAAGGTCCCATAGCGTTGACAAAGCCCAGCGGTCCGCCTTCCTGGCTTGCCCCGTTGTCGGACAAAACCATGATCACCGTGTTTTCCATCTGGTGCGATACCTCCAAATGATGGATTAGCCGAGCTAAATGCTGATCCGAGTGATGAAGCATCGCTGCGTAGGCAGCTTGTAGACGCGTTGCCACTCGCTGGGTTCCCTGATCGAGATCAGACCAGGCTTCAACGGCATCATTGCGTGCAGGTAGCCGTGTCCCGTTCGGAACAACTCCGAGTTCGATCTGTCTCGCCAGTCGTTCGGCCCGCTCCACGTCCCAGCCTCGTCGGAACACCTGGTCGTAATGTTCGATCAACTCTTGGGGAGCCTGATGTGGAGCGTGACATGCGCCGAGTCCTATCAATGTCATCCATGGAGTGTTTGGCAAGCCGGCCTCGTGGGAAGCAATGAATTGAATTGCTTGATCGAACAGATCTTCTGTGAGGTGATAACCCGTTTCGAACTTTCCCGGAGCGGCAATGTGACTGTTGTCGCGAACCAACTCTGGGGAATAGTGATCTGTTTCCGCGTCCAAGAATCCGTAGAAACGGTCAAACCCTCGTCCGAGCGGCCAACCATCGAAGGGTCCCGTAGGACCTGACTCTGTCAATGGCGTTACATGCCATTTGCCTACCATGTAATTCCTGTAGCCCCGCGATCCCAACATCTCCGCGAGGGTTCCAGCGTCTCGACTGATCTTTCCTCGATAGCCGGGATATCCACTGTCGAAATTCGCCAAACAACCCACACCAACCGAATGATGATTTCTCCCAGTTAGCAGAGCAGCTCGAGTTGTTGAACACATAGCAGTGGTGTGAAAGCCGGTGTAACGAAGACCGTTGGCTGCTAGACGATCAATGGTTGGAGTAGAAATAGGAGATCCGTAGCAGCCGAAGTCTGAAAATCCGACATCGTCAAATAGCACTATCAGGATGTTGGGGCTGCCCTCGGGAGGGGAGTCACCCTCGGGCCAGGTAGGCGCGGCATCGTTATGAAGTTCCACGTTCAAGATCCTAGGAACAAATGTTGCTGGAGTGAAGTGGGGAGGACTTTGAGCGAGAGATCGACACGGCTATGTGGATCTCTCGAGATTGGGCAAACGCCAGGCTGCAATGGAAGCGAAAGCGAAGATGACCGCTAATAGGACATAGGTCGAGAGGTACGAGTCAGTTAGATCGGCTAATACCCCGCCGGTAATTGGCCCGAGTACCGAAGCCGGCCCATAAAAGATTGTCATTGCACCGAAAACGGCAGTGAAGTCTTGTTCGGCGACCTGATCGCGCACAAAGGCTGCGGTCAAAGGGGGAACTGCCATGCCGGTAGTTCCGTACAAGGCGGCTGCCAAAGCTGCAGCCCACATTTCTCCTACTAACACCAGCAGACAGGTAGTCGCTCCGAGTGCAGTAACCAAACACATTGTTCTTGGGCGCCCTACACGGTCACTGAGACGGCCAAATATGACCGCACCAACTACACCTCCCATTCCCATCAGGGCCCACAAGTGGGTGGTGAATTGCCTGGACATGTTGTGGTCGTTCTCAAGAGACAGACCGAAGAACTGAAACCACGAAGCAGCGACGAAGGCGAATGCCATATAAAAAAAGACGGCTGTCTTCCATGCCTGTAAACGATTGATTGCTTTGATCCCCGCCCCCAAAGGCAAGGGTGTGGAGACATCG
>JASMKJ010000331.1 GCA_030749275.1 Acidimicrobiales bacterium | reverse complement strand
CTGCCTATAACCTCTCGGCCCGCGGTTCCATTGTCGCCCCAACCCATTGGTCGCTCCAACTAACCCCTGTAGCGCCACACATGCTGTTTGATCGTTCCCTAGTGCTGCGTCCCGACACGGAGATTCGAATCTCGGTCTTGGGGGAGAGAGAAGCCAACCTTTCTGTGGATGGTCGTAGCGTCGCAGCGCTTCAAAATGGGGATTCGCTAATCGCTACCCGCTCAGACGTAATCGCCAGGCTTGTGACCTCGGGGTCTGGGGGATTCCAACAAGTGTTGAAACAAAAGTTTGGTCTAAAGGACCGCTGATGCTTCTGGAACTCTCTGTCCAGAATCTAGGGGTAATTGAGTCGTCGTCATTGGTTCTCGGTCCGGGAGTCAGTGTCCTTAGCGGCGAAACCGGAGCAGGCAAAACGATGGTGGTCCAAGCTATCCAACTCCTAACAGGAGAGAAGGCTGACCCCTCAATGGTGCGAAGCGGCGCCAAGGAAGCGACAATTGAGGGCCGCTTTGCAACACCCGAAGGGGCAGAGGTCATCCTACGGCGCGTGATCCCCGCCGAAGGACGCAGTAGGGCTTATCTCGACGGAGCTCTTGCCGGGGCTTCCCAGTTAGCGGAGGCGGGATCGGTACTGGTCGACTTGCACGGCCAGCACCAACACCAGTCCCTATTACAACAAAAAGTTCAGCGAGCCGCCCTCGATCAGCACGCGCGAATTGAACTTGCACCGCTCAACGATGCTCGGAGTGCAGTTGGGCGATTACTGGACCAAATCGACGAAATGGGAGGAGACGCTAAATCTCGAGCCCGCGAAATCGACCTGCTTCGGTTTCAAATCACCGAACTCGAACAAGCTCAACTGTCGGATCCATCGGAGCCCGAAACTCTCGCTGATCTCGAAGATATTTTGGCTGACGCGTCTGAGCACATCGAGCACGGAACGCGGGCTCGGGAGACGATCAGTGGAGACAACGGGCTGGTTGACACGGTCGGAGAAGTCATTGCCAGCCTTGCCGATCGCTTGCCGTATCGAGAGCTAACCGAACGACTAAGAGGCTTTCAGGCGGAGGTGTCTGACATTGGTGCGGCGATGCGGGACGTAGTTGACGCCATAGAAGACGACCCGAGGCGCCTAACTGAAGTCCGCGAACGTCGACAGCTGCTGATCGATTTGCAAAGAAAATATGGTGACACGATCAACGAAGTCATGGCCTATCAGATTGAGGCTTCTCAGCGGCTCGAAAAGCTAGAAAATCATGAGATTAACGCCGCGAAGTTAGAGATGGAACTTGATGAGGCCCGAACTCAGATGAAAAAACAAGCAAAGGCGGTTGCTGAACTTCGACGGAAAGGCGCACCGCGGCTTGCTGAAGAGGTCAACCGTTACCTCCCAGATCTCGCGCTTGAACACGCGAGCTTGTCAGTCAAAGTGGATGGTGATGACCCCGCCGACGACGTGGAGGTTATGTTCCGCGCGAACAGTGGTACCAACTGGCACGGTCTCTCCAAGGTTGCCTCCGGAGGGGAACTTGCCAGAGTAATGCTTGCACTGAGGTTGGTTCTTACCGCTGGCCCGCCGACGTTGATCTTCGATGAAGTAGATGCCGGTATAGGCGGTGCAGCTGCACATGCTGTTGGTAAGGCATTGAGTCGACTGGGTGCTGATCACCAAGTCCTTGTCGTCACTCACTTACCGCAGGTAGCTGCATTCGGTGATCAGCATCTTGTAGTTGACAAGATTGATGATGGCTCGAAGGTTGTGTCGACTGTTGTTGAGGTTGAAGGCGACAGCCGGGTACGTGAGCTAGCCCGTATGCTGGCAGGCCAGCCCGATTCTGAGACTGGCAAGGAGCATGCAGCGGAACTTCTGCAAGAAGCGCTGAAGAACCGGAGTCAACCGTGAGACTAAGGCGCCGCGAGTTAGCTGACGGAAGTGGCACCCTTCGAGCCAAGGTTCGCGTCGACCGACGAACGAAGAATTTGATACCTCGACTACAACGAGGTGAGATCGCTGTCATCGACCATGAAGATCTCGATCGAGTGGCGGCTGAAGGGCTGGTCGCGGCTCGGGTAGGCGCTGTCGTAAACGCCTCCCATAGTCTGTCCGGTAAGTATCCAGCTCAGGGCGCACTCACTCTTCTCCAATCAGGCATTCCGGTGATTGACGGCATTGGGGCTAGTGCTTTCAACCGAATTCGGGAGGGTGACACCGTGTCGGTAGTCAACAACCGGGTTCTCCTCGATGAACAGGCTGTATGCACCGGAAACGTTTTGAAGCTCGAAGAAGTTGAGGCAAAACTGGAATTAGCACGAGAGGCAATACGAGGACAACTCGGTGACTTCGCTGCGAATACGTTGCATTATTTGGCTAACGAGCCGGAACTCGTCACGGATGACCTTGATCTTCCCGATCTGTCCATCGACCTCGCCCAACGACAGGTTCTGGTAGTTGTTCGCGGTATCGACTATCGCGAGGACCTGTCGACGCTGAAAAGGTCCGGCTATGTAAGCGAAATGCGTCCGGTCCTCATAGGTGTTGATGGGGGCGCGGATGCGTTGTTAGAAGTAGGTCTGACCCCCGACCTAATCGTTGGCGACTTCGATTCGGTATCAAGAGATGCTCTCACTTCCGGTGCCCAGCTACTTGTACATGCTTACCCAGGGGGCGAAGCACCAGGTTCAACACGACTCGATCGCCTCGGAGTCGATTATGGAGTCGTCGAAGGTTTGGGAACGAGTGAAGATATAGCGATGCGCATAGCATTCGAAAAGCGAGCAGAACTCATTGTGTTGGTGGGTTCCCATACTTCGATGGCCGATTTCTTCGATAAAGGTCGACGCGGAATGGCTTCAACATTTTTGACCCGCATGAAGGTCTCATCCATCTTGGTTGATGCCAAAGGTGTGGGTCGTCTTTACCGAACTCAAGTCCGCAAACGCGATTTGGGCCTTCTGATCCTCTCGGCAATTTTCACGTTGGTAGTAATAGCAGTAGTGACTGAACCGGTTCGTCTACTGTTGCGCACCCTTTGGCTGAATCTAGGAATGTGATGTTCGGTGATTAATCTCCGCTACCACATAGTCAGTGTTGTCGCAGTTTTTCTGGCCTTGGGCATCGGCTTGGCACTCGGTTCAACTTTCGTTGACTCGATCTTGGTCAATGAATTAGAGGACCAGGTGAATCAGTTAGACCTAGCTCAAGAAGAAGCAGCTGAGCAAAAAGATCAGGCGATTGCAGAAAGAGAAGTAGAGGTCCAGAACAACGAGGCACTTCGAGCCGAAATGTCCGCGTTAGAGGAACGTCAACTAACAGAGCTCTCTGATCTTCGCCAGCTACACATAAAAGAACGAGAGGACCTAGTCAACCAAGCCGAGTTAGAGAGGGAAAACACTGATGCTCTTCTCAACGCCATCGAAACCCTGATGCCTAGAGGCCGGCTTAGCGAAACGGCTTGGGTTCTATTAGCACCGACGGGGGTTGACCGTCTGGTCACCACGGAGATTCGTGAAATTCTGACCCGATCAGAGGGGGAATATCTTGGGACTTTGTGGGTGCGCCCGAGCATGGATTTCGACGACCTAGAAACGTCACAAGCCCTCGCCGAAATGTATGAAAAGGATGTCTCCAGCGAGGAAGTTGCCGATCTCACCGTATCGAATTTGGCGACGGCGCTTGTAGCCGATCAAATCAGCGAAGACCCCCAGAGCCCAGCGGTAGAAGGGTTCCTCAGTCAATTAAGCGATCTAGGGTTGCTGCGTTACGACCGGTACCAGGCCACATCGACTATTGACGATCTATCAGACGCAGCTAACCGCATCCTGATAGTTAATGACCCAGCGCATCTGATCCTCCATCAAGACTTTTTTGTTCCGCTTATCCAAGAGATCTCCGACCGTGGAGGAAGCGGGATTGGCGCGATCTTAGAGCTTCAGAAACAAAGTGTTCCTAGAGGCCAAGTAGTTGACAGGATCCGCAACGATTCTGATCTCGCCCGAAAGTGGTCAACCTTTGACGATGTTGACTCCTTCGACGGTCGAGTCGGTTTCCTTATTGGGTTGGACCGTCTTCCGGTGATAGGCCACTACGGCGACCTCCCCACCGCAGAGGAGCGATATCCCCGGTGATGCACGTCGTCGCGATAGTGCCCGCAAAAAACAGGGTTGATTCCGTAGCTGCAACCGTCGGTGCGTTACTGCAGATCACCGACGTAGTTGAAGTGTTGGTCGTTGATGACGGGTCAATCGATGGCACTGGTGAAATTGCAGCGAAAGCAGGAGCGCGCGTCGTGACGTTGGAGTCCAATGTCGGCAAGGGTGGCGCTGTATTAGCCGGCGTAGTTGCTTCAGGAGCACCACAAACCTATCTCCTCATTGATGCCGACCTCGGTGCATCAGCCAGCCATGCTGGGAAGTTGTTGGAGCCGTTGGAAAACGGCACCGCCGATATGGTGATTGGAGTTTTCCCCGACGGAGGACGGTCTCGAGGATTCGGTTTCTTGAAACGAGTGGCTGCCGAGATACTTCTGGATGCAACCGATCGGAGATTCTTGGAACCTTTGTCGGGTCAACGAGCTATCGAAGGTTCTCTGATGCGGTCGCTCACTATGGCTCCACGCTTTGGATTAGAGGTTGGTTTGACGGTTGATGTTCATATGGCCGGCGGCAGAATCGAAGAAATTCCAGCTGAATTTTCTCATTTGCCTACCGGCCGTGGGCCGAGAGGGGTCGTGCATAGGGCCAAGCAATTCGTCGATGTTCTGCGAGCGTCCGCGTCCCGACTCGGATGGCGAGGCACTCTAGAGTCAACAAGTCGAGCACTAGTCAGGAGAACCCAAAGGTGATTCTTGTCATAGGCACCTTCTTTGTTGCCCTCGTTGCGGCCTTGTTAGCTTGGGGTCGCACCGGACCGTATCTGATGCATCGGGGACTACGAAAAGACAACTATCGAGGGCAAAGCCTGTTCGCTGTTTCAGGCATAATTGTCGTCGCCATCGAAGTCGTCGTCGTCATAAACCTCTACTGGGGCTTCGACGCTTCTCTGCGCGGTTCTCATGTCGTGGCAGTGTTGATGCTGGTCATCGTCTTTGGGGTTTTGGGGTGGATCGACGACACCGGTGCAAAAGAAAGTGGGGGAGGTTTCCGAGGACACATTGGCTCATCATATTCTGAGCATGCGATAACGACCGGGTTGCTAAAGCTACTCGGAGGTGTCGCAGTCTCGATAGGCGCTGTGCTGGTAGCCGATATGACCGAAGGCCTTGTTGAGCTAACTCGCGGGGCGGCGATCGTCGCGTTGAGCGCCAATCTGCTCAATCTTTTTGATAGAGCACCTGCTCGATCGACGAAAGTTTCCTGCTTGTGGTTTCTGGTGCTCCTGATTTCGGTCTCTGTCTGGGGTGACTCCTATGCGCCTATCCACCTAGTTTGGGCTGCAGGTGTTGTTGGGGCGACAACGGGGTTGGCCCCGTCGGAACTTATGGAACGCCACATGCAGGGCGATACGGGGGTGAACGTCACCGGTGCTTTGCTGGGATTTTCCACGGTCCTGGTAAGCACAACGCTTATTCAATGGCTACTCCTAGCGGCACTTGCGGCGTTGAACCTTGCAAGTGAACGAACCTCCTTTAGTCAGGTAATCGCGGCAAATGCTTTCCTTCGTCGAGTTGATCAAGCGGGAACACGGCAACCAAAGGCATGACATGAGAACCGCGATATGGGTTGGGCACCCCATTCGTGGGAAAAGTGTTGGTTTCGGTCAACACCAACGGAGACTTGAGCCGCTAAATTCACTTCAAGTGCTCCGGGACCTCGACCATGACTAAACATATCTTTGTTACCGGTGGGGTCGCGAGTGGCCTCGGTAAAGGGATTACAGGATCGTCACTTGGGCGTCTTCTTAAAGCTCGCGGCCTTCGGGTCACGATGCAGAAGTTCGATCCCTATA
>JASMKJ010000330.1 GCA_030749275.1 Acidimicrobiales bacterium | reverse complement strand
GGAATTGAAAGAACTCTTCGGTTCCTTTCATCTCTCCGGAAGCTTTACACCAAGGACACTTGAGTCGCGCCACGTAGATCCCCCAGCTCGCTGCAGTCCGACTCAATCAATCTAGTGAGTTCGTTGGTCTCGGTGGCATCCGACGGGGTTGAGAGCTGTGGTTTCAATAAGTGTGAAACTGTTTCTTAAACCCAACAGAGCTCCAAACCCAGTTGTTCCGCGAGTTCGATCTGCTCGAAAGTTTCCGCGTACACCTGGGGCATCGTTATTTCGCTTCCATGTGGACAACGAAAGTCGTGGACGATGCCAAATCTCAACGGTGGAGTCATGCAAGAAAGTTAATTGGCTACGGCAGTGGGTGCCCGAATGATTGTTGTCTCGTCGACCGGTCCATGACGACTGAGATTGGTGTAGAAACGAAGACCGACCGTTTGGCTATGTGGCACCTTCCAGCAAAACCCCCGAGCGTTGGAGTTGTTCAATCTGTTCGGAGGTGTACCCAAGCTTCGTTTTCAAAATCTCGGCGTTGTGTTCGCCTAGGAGGGGAGCCACTAAATCTGGTAGCTGGGTACTCGTGCTGAACTTCCAAGGGAACCCCGGAATTGGTACCGAGCCGTGGATTGGGTCTTCGACCCATCTCACCATTTCGCGGGCGACGAAATGGGGGTGGTCAATAGCATCGATTGGGCTCAACACCGGACTCGCCGGAACTCGATACTCCTCAAGGTGCTCCAGTAATGCTTCATCGGTATCGAATGTGGACATCCACTCTTCGATCACGGGAATCAGCTCATGTCGTCGCTTCGCACGATCAGACATTTCGGCGTAACGGGGATCGGTCATCCAATCGAGCCGATCCATAGCACGGCACACGTTCTCCCATTGAAGATCCAACGCCAACATCGCGACGAAGTTCTGCGGACCCTGAAACAAACCAACAGGGAACACCAACTCGTGGTGTTGTCCCATGCGGCCCGGTACGAATTCACCGTCGCTTAGATGCCAGGCTTGAAGAGCGATTTCATGATGGTGAAACATGCAATCGACCATTGCTAAGTCTAAGTATTGGCCTTGCCCGGTCTTCTCTCGATGAAATAGTGCGTACCCCAGTCCGGCGAAGCCGTGTACAGCCGCGTTGTTGTCGGCGATAGCAGTCCAAACCACCCCTGGGGGCTGATCCGGTGATCCGGTCACGTGCATGAGACCGGATGCGGCTTGCGCGATGAAATCGAAACCCGGTTTGTTGGCCCAGGGGCCGGTGCGGCCGAAAGCCGAAACTGAAAGGTAGATAACGCCGGGGTTGTGGGCTTTGATCGACTGATAGTCCAGCCCGCGACTTCGCAGGGTCTCCGCGGTTCCGAAGTTCTCCAAAACTATGTCTGCTTCAGCGACGAGCTCTCTAGCAATGTTGAGTGCTTCGTCGCGGTCCCAGTTAAGAGCGATGCTCTTTTTCCCTCGGTTGTGTTGAATGAAGAAGCCGCTCCTCTGCTCTTTCAACACAGGGAGAAGCCTGCCGCCATCGCCTATCGGACCGATCTCCACTTTGGTGATGTCCGCGCCCAATTCCGCCAACATACGGGTTACACCTGCGCCAGCTAAGTACTGACTGAAATCAACTACGTGGATGCCTTCCAGCATCAGACTTGGTTCTTCCTGGGTCACCTTCACCCCCCGTGGCTACCGCCGCAAATTTAGTTTGAGGAGAACAGATGATGACGAGGTTGACCCAGAAGGTGAACTCGAGTAATTGATTTCGTTAAGCGGAGCGAGTTTCAGTTTGGCAACAAAGTTCAGGGTCGTGGTTCTGGGCGTAGTGTGATGTTCACTGTGTGGGGGTAGCAATGGCGACGAATGTTCTAGGTACCGAGCTGGAGGAATGCAGCAGGGATCCCTTGACTGGTTATTACAGGGACGGATGTTGTAATACCGGTGCAGGGGACATGGGAGTTCACACCGTATGCGCTGTTGTCACTGATCAATTCTTGGAATTCTCTAAAAGCGTTGGTAACGACTTAAGTACGCCCCACCTTGAAGTAGGTTTCGCCGGACTCAAAGATGGCGATTCATGGTGTCTATGTGCCCCTCGTTGGCAGGAGGCATTTGAAGCGGGTGCTGCGCCGAAGGTCCGGTTGGCTGCTACCCACATCGCCACTCTGGAATGGGCGACATTAGCTGATCTCCGAGCTCACGCTACCGACGGTGATTTAGACTCGAAATGATGTCTCCTGAATCCGTACAAATAGCGGTTTGGTCCGACTACCTCTGACCTTGGTGTTGGGTTGGGGCGGTACGTCTTGACGAGCTAGCTGAGCAAGAAGGCGATGCTATTGCCATTGAATGGAAGTCGTTCTTGTTGCGCCCTCAACCTGAGCGAAGAAGCCTCGCTGAATTCACCGAATATACAAAAAGTTGGGAACGGCCAGCAGGACTCGAACCTAAAGCTGAGTTCCAGAGCCCGTGGTCGGGTACCAGTCCACCACCCTCACACTCTCTACCAGCAGCTATAGCAGGCAAAACGGCTGCCACATTTGGCCAAGAAACCTGGCGTCGGTATCACAACAAACTATTGCGGGCCTACTTTGTCGAAAATCGTGATGTTTCAAGTTCTGACGTATTGCTCAAAGTTGCCCACGAAACAGACATCGATACAGACTTATTTGAAGAGGTCCGAACCGCGAGTGAAGACGACTTTGAGAAGCAGGTTCTCGCGGAGCACAACGAAGCTTTACATAGTGGCATCAATGGTGTGCCAGCGGTCGTCATCGATAACCGATTCTTAATCTCAGGCGCAGTTGAGGTGGAACAGTACCGAAAAGCTCTAGATCACTATCGAGAAATTCGGGACAAAGAGAATGGCGACTAGCTGCGACCCACTGGTCGTAACCCATCAGGGTCTGACTGTCTGGGAAAAGTGGGCATAGACTTCCGAATGAGCAAAGGACCATATGGACGTAAGCCCTGATACTTGGCGTTGGATCTGGTTGGTGATCGCTGCCGCGCTCATCACCGGCGAAATGTTTGTTGCAGGAACGTTTATTCTGATTCCCTTTGGTCTCAGTGCCGCGGTCGCCATGGTCTTAGCTTTTTTCGGAGCGCCGCTGGTGGTCGACTGGATCGTGTTCGTTGTTCTTGGAGGCGCACTGTTTTCGGTCTTTTGGCGAAGAAGCAGAATCTCTATAGCGGCTATGAAGTCGCCACCGGGTGCTGGACATGACCGATTGATTGGAGCTTTTGGTCGGACAATAGAGAGCATTTCAGGAGACCCAGCAACATCGGGTCTGGTCAAAGTCGGTGGCGAAGAATGGAGAGCGATCTCCGATCTCGGACCAATCGATGCTGGTTCCACCGTCGAGATCACCGAAATAAGAGGTACCCGAGTCGTTGTTCGTAAGACTCCCGAGGAAGGATCCAAATAGTGTTTACCTACGTACTTTTGGCCGTTGTCGCCATAGTGGTTGTTCTCTTCCTGATCGCTGGCGTGAAGATAGTCCGACCCTATGAACGAGGAATTGTTGAACGCCTCGGCAAGTACAAAGAGACCAAAGAATCAGGGCTTCAGATCATTGTTCCCTTCATCGACACCATCCAGCGGGTTGACATGCGAGAACAAGTCGTTGATGTTCCGCCCCAAGAAGTAATCACCTCCGACAACGTTGTTGTCTCAGTAGATGCTGTGGTGTTTTACGAACCAACCGACCCTCAGCGCCTCGTCTATAACATCGCGAACTTTGTCCTCGCAATTACCAAGCTGGCCCAGACCAACTTGCGAAACCTTGTAGGAGACCTACAACTCGACGGAGCCTTGACTTCTCGGGACCGCATCAACGCGGCCCTGCGAGAAATTCTTGATGAAGCAACAGACAAATGGGGAGTGCGCGTAGTTCGCGTCGAGATTCAGCGTATTGACCCACCACCAGATGTCATGGCCGCTATGCATGAACAGATGAAGGCTGAACGTACGAGGCGCGCAACAGTTACCGAAGCTGAAGGGTTCCGAGAGTCAGAAATCACTCGAGCCGAAGGTGACAAACAAGCCCAAATTCTTGAAGCAGAAGGCCAAAGGCAAAGCGCGATTCTCGCCGCTGAAGGTGAAGCCCAGGCGTTACGAACTGTCGCCGAAGCCGAAAGTTACCGGCTGCAAACCGTCGCCGCAGGAGAGGCCGAAGCAACTCGCCAAGTCTTCCAGGCCATTCATGACGGAGACCCGACAAGTGATGTTCTAGCTGTCCGCTACATCGAAGCTTTAACGCAGATTGCTGATGGAAGGGCCACAAAGATCGTTGTTCCAACAGAGTTCAGCGGAGTGTTAGGTGCAGTGACTGGGGTCGCGGAGGCCATGCGTCCGATTGTCGAAACCGATGAAGAACCTGAGCCTGATCCTGTGAATGAATCGAAAGATATGGATTCGGAGTAACAGGCCTTCTTTGACCTAGGGTCGACGCCTGTGATTTCAGACGCCGCACGCCAAAGACATGATCAGGTTGAAGCTGCTGGTGAAGACAGCTACATAGACCCGGACACTGGCTTTCAGGTATTCACAGCTCAGTTTTGAAGCGCCGAGTCTGGTGTTGCAGCAACGGGTGTCGACACTGTCCTTGGTAGATGAGAAATAACTGCCGTCTACTAGGCAAGTCTTTAGCGGCTTTAATGCCTGCTCCCGAGGTCACCGACAAACCCAGAGAGCACTGGCACAGTAAGTTGCTTTCTATGGGTATGACTGATCAACGGCGAGAAGAACTAGAAGCAGAAATCGAAGCTTTTATGGGACGGTACAACGAAGCTTTTGTCAGTGGTACTCGCGATGACTTGCAAACGTTGGTGCACTTGCCGGTGATCTATGTCTCTGAAACGGAAGCACAAGTGCGCGAGCGATACCCGTTCGACCCTGAACGCATGAGGGAGAGCACCGGATTTCATCATCCGGAGACCGAAACGAAGATCGTCCACCTTGAAGAACACCGCGCTCATCTGATGATTGAAGGGACCCGTCATCGCGAAGACGGTTCAGTTATCGAGTCAATCGATAGCTTTTATATCCTTCACAAACGCGACGATCAGTGGGGAGTTTCTGTGTTCTCGGGCATCAGAGGCGCCCGTTAGGAGGAGGTATCCCCTCCGGTCTACGCTTCTGTCATGTCAGATGATGGGCCGCTGCATCATGTCGAGAGAAATCGTGATCTTTGGGATGGCTGGGCTCCCGAGTGGTTTGAGAGGGGGGAACGTGCCTGGGCAAAGGATGAAGCTTGCTGGGGCATTCATCAGATTGCGGAATCTGAACTCGGGCTACTCAACAGCTTTTCCGGGGGAAAGATCATCGAAC
>JASMKJ010000329.1 GCA_030749275.1 Acidimicrobiales bacterium | reverse complement strand
GGCTGGTTCGCTACGACTTTCGCTTGGGTGGTGTACCCAAGATTGGGAGATTGAACACGCCCTTGAAGTTGTTCCCCAATGTGTTGAACGGCTCAGAGGGTCGTCGTGAGTCGTGTACTTGTAGCGATGTCCGGGGGAGTTGATAGCGCGGTTTCGGCAGCCCTTATGAAACAGCAAGGTCATGAGGTAACTGGTGTGACTCTGAAACTTTGGGGCGGACCCCAAGATCAAGGTTGTTGCTCAGTTTCAGATGTAGACGACGCCCGCCGAGTCGCGCAACAACTCGACATTGATCACTTTGTGTTCAACTACGGTGAAGAGTTTGAACGACACGTTGTCGGACCCTACGTGAAGGCCCATGCCGCGGGACTCACCCCCAATCCCTGTATTGAATGCAACCGGCACATAAAATTCGATGCCTTACTGAGTCGAGCCCGAAAGCTAGATTTTGATCTAGTAGCCACAGGTCATCACGCCAGAATCGTCACGACCAGTAATGGACTTCGACTCGCTCGCGGAGCTGACCCGGCGAAGGACCAGTCCTACGTTCTGTACATGCTTTCGGAACAGGATTTGTCGTTACTTGAGTTTCCTGTGGGGCAAATGAAGAAAACAAAGGTGCGTGAGTTAGCCAACGAACTGGGCCTTCGTTCTGCCTCGAAGCCAGACAGTCAAGATGTTTGCTTTATCACCGCAGCGGAAGGTCGCGGTGGGTTCTTGTCCGACAGGCTTGACCTCCATATCGGCGAAGTTGTCGATGCCAACGGCAACAACCTAGGGAGTGTTGATGCAGTTGAGTTGGTGACTATAGGCCAACGGAAAGGACTCAAACTTGGGGGAAACGTCGATCGAACCTATGCAGTCGAGGTTGATGTCCCGTCACGGAGGGTTGTTGCAGGCAGCGCAAACGAGCTTCTTTCTGCCACCCTAGAACTAAGGGACCACATCTGGGTCGGTCAAGAACAGGTGGGACCGATAGAGGTTCAAACAAGTGCCCACGGTGATCCAGCGCCAGCGTTTTTGGATTCTGATGGAAGCGTGCACTGGACTGAGGCTCGTCGAAGAGTGGCGCCAGGCCAGGCGGTAGTGTTTTACCTTGATGATGTCGTAATTGGAGGAGCTACGGCGCACTAGATGTCAGCGCACCAAGTTTCGACGGTGGGCTTCCCGAAGTACCGCCCCGGGGCGGGTTGGAGAAAACAAGATTTGTCCGACGTGCTTTACTTCGCTGATACCTCTGGAACGCGGCACCACTTCGACATCACCCCGAAGGGCGACTTGAAGCACCGGACCCAATGCTAATTGGCTCACATCTATTAGGCCCTCGGACTCGATATCCACGTCGGTCGCGGCGGGACCGAGAGACGATATGTCTTGGCGACGAAGCAGAAATGGTTCGCGTGTCGCCAAATAATCGTGGATCACGAATCCATTCGGCACAAAAACTAGCCACCTGCGGGCCAACTGATGCATCGATCTAATGGAGAAAGCTGCAAGTGGCCACCCCACAACAGTCAAGATCAAGCCGAAGAACCGCCTGTCGGCGGCAAAGAGGATGGGACCAGCAAAGGTTCCGAAAACACTGATTGCCCAGACCAACGGCAATGGCCCAACAAGTACCGCGCTGGGGACGCGAAGCAGGAATCGTTTTTCGTCCCCGTAACTAAGACCGTCGACCATCAGATTCCCTGTCTCGGGCAAAAGGGCCAAGAGGCTCACCAAACCTGCGTGCGTGATCGCCACAGCAAGATTGCCGTTGGGGATGCTCACGTACCAGTGCGTCGCCACGATGGCCGTGACAGTTGCCGGAGCGAAAACCCGCACCGTTGTTAAACCCCACGGCCTTCGAATAATCGAAGACCCCAGTACCAAACCCCACAGAATCCACACTCCGATTGAGACTGAAGTTTTGAGTTGGTCAGTGCTATCAGCAAAGGCCGAATCAATAACTGCACCAATAGAAAATGGCACCGCTGCCCAAAGTACGATGAAAATTGCGAGCGGATTTTTGATCTTCACACCCCAATCGTGGCTCATGGGAGCCGATTTGACCTAACTACTGATGTGTCAGAACGACAAAACATTCGCTGTCGGCTAGCTAGAGTCGGGATTGTCGTGAATGAACCTGACCCAGATCATGATCGTGCCGCTGAGCTACGAATTCAGATCGCAGCTTACGATGAGGCCTACCACGGGCGAGATGAGCCCATGGTTCCCGATGCTGTGTACGACGAACTGCTTCGTGAACTGATCGCGATTGAAGTTCGCAGGCCAGATCTGGTGACCCCTGATTCACCTGCCCTTTCGGTCGGATCAGCGCCCAATGAACTGTTCGCCCCGGTCGAACATCAAGTTCCGATGATGTCACTGGATAACGCCATGGATCTAGCGGAACTCAACGCTTGGCACGACCGGGTTCTGAAAGGTTTAGAAGGATCCGCGGCCC
Organism: Acidimicrobiales bacterium; assembly: GCA_030749275.1. Taxonomy (GTDB): domain Bacteria; phylum Actinomycetota; class Acidimicrobiia; order Acidimicrobiales; family Poriferisodalaceae; genus UBA6944. The sequence goes on along the minus strand of JASMKJ010000329.1, from coordinate 2,101 downwards.
CCCGATTCGTATGCGAACTTAAGTTCGATGGACTAGCGGTCTCCATCCGATATGAAAATGGAGAACTGACACAAGCAGCGACTCGAGGCAACGGCACCATCGGGGAAGACGTCACCCACAACGTCCTGACAATCAGCGGTATTCCTCACAGTATTAAGAACGCGCCGGAGGTATTAGAAGTCCGGGGTGAGGTATATCTGCCTATCTCGCATTTCGAAGAACTCAACCGATCCCAAATTGAGAACGGTCAAACGCCCTTCGCGAACCCGAGAAACACTGCTGCGGGAAGTCTGCGTCAAAAAGACCCAACAGTCACAGCCTCAAGAAATCTCGCCTTCTGGAGCTACCAACTGGGGCAAGTGATAGGTGGTCCGGCCATCCTCTCCTCTCAGGAAACGTTCGCCCTTCTCGAACAACTTGGGCTTCCCGTCAATCCCGAAATCAGAGAATTTTCGGACTTTGGCCAAGTCCAAGAGTTTTGTGAGGCGTGGATGGCAAAACGCCACGACCCTGATTATGAAATCGATGGTGTTGTCGTCAAGTTAGCTGACTTAACACAACGCGAAGCATTAGGGTCAACCAGTCGTGCTCCCCGCTGGGCCATTGCGTACAAATTCCCGCCAGAGGAAAAGACCACCCGGCTCATAGAAATAGATGTTTCGATAGGTCGCACCGGACGCGCCACACCGTTTGCGGTACTTGAACCCATATTTGTGGGGGGTTCAACGGTGAGCATGGCCACACTTCACAATGAGGATCAGGTTGCCGCCAAGGACGTCCGACCCGGAGACATGGTTGTGGTTCGCAAAGCTGGAGACGTCATTCCTGAAGTGGTAGGTCCAGTCATAGCTGAACGTCCTAGCAGCTCAGAACCGTGGATCTTTCCGACAACCTGTCCGAGTTGTGGATCGGGGTTGGAGCGTTCACATGGCGATGCCAATACGTACTGCCTCAACCGGACTTGTCCAGCGCGTGTAGAGACAGGTATCAGCCACTTTGCGAGCAGAAACGCGTTGGATATCGAAGGTCTTGGTGAACGAACAGTCCGGGGTCTCGTTGAAGAGGGTCTGGTACGAGACGTAGGTGACCTCTTTGCGCTAACCAAAGCTCAACTGTTGCAGCTCTTGGTAGCTGACACTTCCAATGAAACTCTGGTCAACAACCTGATGAAGGCCATAGAAGAAGCTCGTGAGCGTCCGCTGTCTAGAGTCCTAATTGGCTTAGGGATTGAACACCTCGGTCCCAGCGCCGCCGAACTCATTGCTCGTCGCTTTGGCGACATGGAAGCCATCGCCAAGGCGGAGGCGACTGAAATCGAAGCTATCGCTGGCATCGGTCCCGTAATTGCTCAAAGTGTCAAAGATTTTTTCTCTGACACCCATAACCAGTCCGTTGTCAGCAAGCTTAGGGCTAACGGGGTTCGACTCGATTTGGTTGATGGTGAAACCGACGCACCACAAGTGTTAGTAGGACGTTCGGTTGTCGTCACAGGGTCCTTAGATGGCTGGTTTGTCAGTCGGGACGAGGCTAAGAAAGCAATTGTCGCTCGCGGTGGGAAATCCCCGGGGAGTGTTTCCAAGAGTACGTACGCCCTAGTTGCAGGTGCCGAAGCCGGACAATCCAAACTAGATAAGGCAGCAGACCTAAGTGTGCCGGTAATTGGGGAAAGAGAACTGCGCCTCTTACTTGAAACAGGCGACTTGCCTTAGTCGTCCTGCTAAAAAGACGTCCAACACCACTGATGATCGATGTTGTCCACCTCAACATCAATGGTTGGAACGGCGATCACCCGAGCGCAAATGTGACCTCGTCGCAACTGAGTAATAATCATGTCTTCGCCCGGAGTAAAGAAGAACTCTCCGAGTTGTCGGGTACCCCCACTTAGTTGCGCGTCCGGAATAGAGACCCCATCGATTGTCAGAGCCGGTTGCCAGCCGGGGCTGAGGGAAACCCCAACCAACGTTTGTTTCGGTGCCTGAGCTCCTTCTTGGGGGGTCACCGCCAGGAGCCCCGTAGGCAAAGTCATAGGTTGGGGAGCACCTCGAGTCGAAGAAGCAATCCAAACGACTAAAAGCAATAAAGCAACCACCAATATCGTCAG
>JASMKJ010000328.1 GCA_030749275.1 Acidimicrobiales bacterium | reverse complement strand
AACACCTTGGTTTCTCTGGGGCACGTTCGCCAATCAGCAGAATTCAAGCGAGCGTTCGCTGCTGCAACGGTGCACGACTTCTTTAATGTTTTGGCTGTTTCGATCCTTCTTCCAATCGAACTGTTGTTTCAACCGATTTCTGGAGCAGCGAAATGGCTGAGCGAAGTTCTTGTTGGATCTGCGGGAACGGAGTGGAAAAGCCCGGTCAAGCAATGGGTCAAGGAACCCGTCGGGTGGCTTAAAGATCTATGGGATCAGTTTGGAGCCTCAGGCAACACCAAGGGTGCTTTGATGGTGGCCACAGGCCTCGTAATTGTCCTCGGTGCCCTTTCCTTAGTGACCAAGAACATGAGGGCACTGGTAGCAGCCCGTATCGAACGGTCCCTCAATGCGATTCTTGGCAAAGCCGGCGGACTAGTAGCACTAGTCGTGGGAATTCTGGTGACCGTCGCGGTGCAGTCCTCAAGCATTACAACCTCGATTCTGATACCCCTATCTGCTGCGGGTGTATTAACCCTCCGTAACGCATACCCGGTGACCCTGGGAGCGAACGTAGGAACCACAATTACTGCCCTCTTAGCGGCATTGGCTGCATCCAGTGCAGATTCGCTCACCGTAGCCTTGACTCACACGACCTTTAATGTGATCGGCATCCTCGCGTTGTATGTGCTGCCATTTGCCAGAGAAGTCCCCGTGGTGGCTGCCACAGCCATGGCTGAAATCGCTGTGCGTCGCAGAGTGCTCGCTGTTTGTTACGTCGTCGGCCTGTTCATCGTTGCACCTTTGATCGGTGTAGCTATCCTTCGTTAGAGGGGAATCTTGTATGGTGCTTTCGTTTTTTCGAGCTGGTGATACTGGTCTAGACCATGTCGTCACCCGATCAGTTGCCATGGTGAACGACGCTCGCCACTCCTTCGATTTGGCGTGTACCGCTCTCATGAGCGGCGCTGACCCCAAAACTGTCTCTGAAGATGTAAGAGAAACAGACCTACGTATCAATGCAAATGAGCAACAGCTCCGTGGCGAATTGGCAGTGCACATCAGCGTTCACGGTCCCAACGACATCGGAGAGGTCATAGGCCTCATCCTTTTGCTGAAAAAAATTGAACGCGTCGGCGACCATGCAAAAAACATCCTTGATCTTGCCGAAAGCGGTGTTTCGTTTGCAAATGAGCCTGACATCGATGAGTTACTCGAAGAACGTCGGACAGTGTCAGGGTTCTTCGCTGAAGCGAGCGAGATCCTCGCCGAACACGACGGCATACCTGAAGGCTTCCGAGAGCGACTAGCTGCCATGACCGCCCAGATTCAGGCGCGTATAGACAATTACATGACCTCTGATGAGCCCGGCTACCAAGTTGTCCCCAGGGCGGTCTATCACCGCTATTTGAAACGAATCGTCGCGAACTTGAATAGTGCCGTTCTCGCGGCCACTGAACCCGTTCGACTGATCGATCCGTCTGACTGACCGGTACAGATTTTTTCTGCTCGGGAGTAGCGGGTCCAAGTCGGCCCTAGGGTGAATTCGTGGAAGAGGGACAAGAATCCCCAACAGCTGCGTTCGAATCGAACGAAGGCGAGGTCGGTGACAACGCCTCTAGCTCAACGCGCGCTCCAATGGGACCATTTGCCCGCCTTGCGAGAGTCCAACTTGCTTCCGCGGCCGGCGACGCGCTCTTCACTATTGCCCTCGCGGGTTCACTGTTCTTCAATTTGGACCCCGACGCGGCGAGGCCAAAAGTAGCCCTGTATCTGGTCCTTACGATCGCTCCGTTTGCCATTGTTGGACCACTGATCGGACCGCTCATCGACCGTTTGCGTGGAGGCCGGCGCGCCATGATGATTGTCAGCGGCCTTGGCCGAGCCGTACTCGCGTTCTTGATGATTCGACATTTAGATTCTCTTTTGTTATTCCCGGAGGCCTTTGGCGCACTTGTTCTTGGAAAGACGTATCACGTCGCCAAGAGCGCAATCGTTCCCGGATTGGTTCGAGACCAAGAAGATCTCGTAGAAGCAAATTCAAAACTTGTGCTCTTAAGTGGGGTCGGAGGGGCCTTAGCTGCCGGACCAGGATTACTGCTTAGTTTGATCGGTTCGCAATGGGTTCTCGGCGCGGCGATGATTGTTTTCGCTTCGGTAGCCCCACTAGCGGCACGACTACCCAGGACTTCGATTGCCCAGCAACCGATAGCGGAAGAAGAACGCAATGACTTACGGGGCGCGGGCATCGTTTTAGCTGCGTCTGCAATGGCGATCCTTCGCGGAATGACAGGGTTCACACTTTTCTTGGTTGCATTCTGGCTACGTCGCGAAGACGCCGCCACCATTTGGTTCGGACTCATGGTCGCCGCGAGTGCTATGGGCGCTTTCATCGGAGCGGTGGCCGGGCCGTTGCTGCGCCGGTTAGTTCGCGAAGAATATTTGCTTGGAGGAGTGCTGACCATTGCAGCAGCCGTCGGCCTTTTCGCTACCTTCCCAGGTGACCGTATGGCCGTCCTTGCATTTGTCATGTCAGTTGGATTCGCGGCGGGGCTAGGCAAACTTTCCTTTGACGCAATAGTCCAACGCGACGCCCCGACGGTGAATCAGGGCAGATCGTTCGCCCGGTTCGAAACAAGATTCCAACTTTTCTGGGTCCTGGGAGCTCTCATTCCAGTCATGGCACCCAATGGAGTGCTTCCGTTACGTGCCGGCCTCATCATCCTCGCCTTGTCCAGTGGGGCAGCGGCGTTCCTCTATCTTGGGGGTCTAATAGCGCTGGCTCGAGGGAAAAGAACTCCCTCGCGCGTTATCGCTGATCAAGTCTGGACTGACGCGAGATATCGCAAGATCAGCAACCGCCTGCCCAGATGGTTACAAAGAATAATTCCGGCTCCATCGGAACATGAATCGGATCAACCCTGATCGATATCAGGTAGGTCAATGCGAGCTAGCCACAAACCCGGTGCGTCGACTTCACTCGGCGTAGGTAGAGCGGTGGGGTCGGTCCAGAGGCGCGCGAGAGCGGTTTCGTCGACGCGCTCAAGCACACCTGTAATGAAAGCGGCTCCACGATCAACAAGCTCTGATGTGATTTCAACCCCAAAAAGCTTCTCTACGAACTGATCACCTGCGCTCGAAGTAAAACGTCGTCGTCGGACAACTTCCGCAAGAGACTCATAGGAACTCAACAGCCCATGACTCAACCTGTCGATGACAAAATCGACGTAACCGACCACCACGGCCAAAAGTGCTTCCAGGTCAGGAACGACTGCGCTTTGAGCATCAGACCGCAAAGCACCCAACAGATTTTCAGGGTCACTCAGAGCGCTCTGAAGTTTTTCCTGCAACTCCGCCGGATCGCCGCCGACGATATCTAGATCCATCACCCGGTCCTCGAAACCGCGCGGATCGGTCTGAAATCCGTCCACATAGCTTTGCAACAATCGGTCAAACGCTGACCTGACGTGATCGACTGACAACACCGTATGAGTGGCAAGTTCGCTGATACACACCCATAACTGAACATCTTCAGAGGGAAGCGACCATTCAGTCGCGAACACATCAACGTTGTCAATTATGACCAGGATTCGGTCACCAGGAC
>JASMKJ010000327.1 GCA_030749275.1 Acidimicrobiales bacterium | reverse complement strand
TTGGTCCAGATCGAGCTCTTCTGGCCGAGACGTTGGCGCAATTTGTGCCCTTTCAATGGTGGCTTCTTCGAGGTGACCTTTCAGGCTCTTTCGAAGCATCTTTCGACGTTGGTTGAACGCGATGCGAAGGAGTTTTATTAGCTCATCTTCTACCTTCAATTCGATGTTCTTTCCCACCCGCTCTATGGCGACTAGAACCGAATTCACTCGTGGTTTCGGGTAAAAGACCGAAGGAGGGACTTGACCGACTATCGAAGCTTGACCTCGAAGCGCTACTCGAACTGACACAGCACCATAGGCGGGGTTGCCTACTGATGCTGTTATTCGTTCACCCGCTTCTTGTTGGACCATAACCAACAACCGGTTGATGTTGGGGACTTCGTCTAGCACCGTCAGCACAAGGGTCGTAGCAATGTTGTAGGGAAGGTTCGCAACAAGGTGCCATCCGGGTGCTGGTACAACGTCGTTCCACGAGAGGCTACGGGCATCGGCTTCGACAATTCTTGCTTCGTTTCCGACTGCGTTCTTCAGCAACGGAATCAATGCTCTATCTGTTTCGATTGCGGTTACCTGTGCACCTGTTTCAGCAAGAGCAAGCGTAAGAGAACCCAATCCGGCTCCTATTTCTAGAACGCGACTACCCTCCCCTACCCCTGCCAACCGTGCCATCCGTCGGACGGTGTTGGGGTCGACCACAAAGTTTTGTCCGAGGCTTTTCTTAGGAGCTATTGCTGCGCTTTTAAGCAGGCGTTGGACTTCGCTAAAGGACAGAGTCATCGTGAGGTCTGCCATCTGGACCAACCGAAATAGGCTTTACATCCGGGCCATCCGTTCCATCCCTGGGCCTGCCAGAGCAGGTTCGCGCGGTATATCTGCTCTTCTCGGGTTGCATCGGCCGGGCTTCCTTCACCACCCATCCATTGCCACGAGCCCAATGCAAATTGGAGACCTCCGTAGTATCCGTTGCCTGTGTCTACATCCCAGGTGTTTCTTGATTCGCACCAAGCCATTCGTTCCCACATTTCCAGCGAGGGCCATGTATCCAGATACGGCTGCCCGAAAATGGTGAGGTCGTTATTTGGCTCTGTTGATTCTCGGGAAGGTTCATCACTCGTTGGCAACGTGGTTGTAGCAGTCACAGGTATGGGTTCGGTCGTGGTTGTCGTCGTGGTTGTTGTGGGCGGACTAGTCAAAGTGGTTGTTGGCGCCGATGAAACCATCGAGGTTGAGGTGCTGGGTACCGACTGAGGTTCATTGCTTGTTGCAGCTGGCGGAACTGGATTCGTGGTTGTTGGCGAGCTTGTCGAAGTGGTCGTTGGCATGGACATCCCAATACTCGTGGTTGTCGAGTTGTTGCTTTGATCGTTGTCAAGGGGTTCGACCTGCGTGGAGGTCATGACTGTGTCCGAGTCGCTGAGAAGCGATCTAGTGCTGAAAAACAAGTTCTCGACCAATGACAACGCTAGACCGCCGACGCGAAACCCTGAAACCGAAAGGTCGGGAACATCTAGGTCTGAAATTGTTCTATTCGCTGGAGGAGGAGCAGTCTGTTCTGCTGGCTGGGTCGAATCGTTTACCGCCATTACCGCGACACCGACAACAGCTGTTCCCAACAACAGCAGGATGGCATTTCTCTGCCAACTCTTTCGAAGCCAAGGTTGCACCACCAACCACCAATTTCTCGTGCCGCCTCGGGAAGCCTACTGAGGCATAGCAATCATCTGATCGCTAAGTCAGGTTGTAGAAGTCTGAGGCGTTGTTCCATGTCTCTGCTGCGACGATCTCGATTTCTACTCCTCGAGCCGCTGCGACTGCCGCTCCGACCAGCGTGACCCATGCCGGTCGGTTTGGTTTACCTCTTTGCGGGACCGGTGCCAAGTAAGGCGCATCGGTCTCAATCATGTATCGATCCGCAGGAGTCAGAGATGCGGCTTCCCGCAACTCTGGAGCATTTGGGAAAGTAACTATGCCGCTAAATGAGAGGTACGCGCCGCGTTCTAGACCTGCGTTTGCTTCACTTGGACCTCCGGTGAAGCAGTGAAACACGGTCTTGGTTGGTACACCTTCTGAGTCCAGCAGGTCAAAGGTGTCCTCCCACGCGTCTCTGGTGTGTATTACAAGCGGTAATTCATATTGGTGGGCTAGCTGAATTTGTCGAGCGAACACATCCCTTTGTGCATCGCGAGGTGAATTGTCGTAGTGATAGTCAAGTCCGCATTCGCCAACGGCCACCGTCTCGGGGTGAGAGAGCAGTTGTTCGAGGCCGTCAATTCCATTCTTCGCGTCGTGGGGGTGGACACCTGCCGTGGCCCATACTCCTTCGAACCGCTCTGCGCGCTTCAGACATTCGAGACTTCGCCCAACCGAGGTGCCTATGTCAATGAGTCTGCGCACACCCATTTGTTTGGCATCTAGCACTACTTGTGCCGCCATCTCCATGTCATCGGGTAGATGGCAGTGATTGTCGGTCCAATCCATTGTGATCACCTGAGACGGGGGAACAGGGGCTCCCCTTTCATCACCGGAAGCCCTGCTGGATACCCGCCCCACTGGATACTTTCGGGAAGTCGTAGTGGTTCATCCTCATCTCCGAGTCCAATACGGCGTCGAATTTCAGCGCAGGCGTTGGGGACTGCTGGTGACGCCAGGACAGACACGATTCTCAAGACTTCTAATGCGTCGCCGAGTACGGCATCGACTTCCGGTCCCGGGTCTGACTTCCAAGGTTCAGCCTGCTCCAGATACGCGTTTGTCTCGCGAATAATTCTCCACGTTGAGTCCAGTGCCTCTGACGGCGAAATTCGTTCCCACCCTTCGACGATGCGCTTGTACTCATCTGTGACAATGGCGGCCAGCGGGCTCTCTGACTGGGGGGAGGTCCCAATCCCATCACATTTTGATGTAACCACCGTCGTTACCCGGCTGAGCAGATTGCCAAGATTGTTGGCAAGGTCCGCGTTGTAGCGAGCTGTCATGCCTTCGTGGCTGAAGTCTCCATCAGGACCAAAAGGTTGGTCGTGTAAGAAATGATGTCGAACTCCATCGACGCCGAACTCGTCAACGAGGTCTGCTGGGGAGATCTGGTTTAATCGGGTTTTCGACATCTTTTCTCCCCCGACTAACAAAAACCCATGCACGTGGATGCGCTCGGGAGGGGCAAGACCAGCACTCATCAACATTGCTGGCCAATACACGCAGTGAAACCTGAGGATGTCCTTGCCAATGAGATGAATTCCGGGCCAACGCCTGGCAAAACCTTGTGGATCATCGACGTAGCCAGCCGCAGTGATGTAGTTAGTCAAAGCGTCGAACCAGACATAGGTGACATGGGAGGGATCCCACGGAACTGGAATGCCCCAATCAATGGAAGTCCTGCTGATTGAAAAATCCTGAAGTCCCTGGTTGATAAAACCAAGGGCTTCATTTCTTTTCGTCGAT
>JASMKJ010000326.1 GCA_030749275.1 Acidimicrobiales bacterium | reverse complement strand
ACATCGGACTGCCTGGCATAGACGGCTTCGAGGTTTGCCGAGCTCTTCGACGCGCTAGTGATGTCCCCATCATCATGGTGACAGCGAGGGACGACACGCACGATGTTGTTGCTGGGCTGGAGGCAGGCTCCGACGACTACGTCACCAAGCCCATTGCCCCTAAAGAGTTGTCTGCGAGAATTCGAGCTCTGTTACGAAGAGTGAAATCCGAGGACAGAACTTCAGCTCCTAGAACGGTGGGAGATCTGGACATAATCCCCGAGGAAGGCGTGGTACGAAAAAACGGAACTGAAATTCACCTGACAAAAACAGAATTTCATCTCTTGTGTGAGCTATCAGACCAGCTAGGCAAGGTATTGAGCCGCGAACACCTCCTTGAAGAAGTATGGGGGTACGACTATTTCGGAGACGGGCGACTCGTGGATGTGCATGTCCGTCGTCTGCGAACCAAGATCGAGACCGACCCTGCCCATCCGCGTCATGTTGTAACCGTGCGCGGTATGGGCTACAAGCTTCAAGCATAACTATGAGTTCACGCGGCCTTCCTTGGCGCCGCCTCCCATTAAGAACCCGAGTCATAGGCGCGTTCACTCTTGGAGCAGCCATCGCTGCCCTCGTCCTAGTTGTGATTACTTACGGACTTTCGCGACAGAGCATGCTCCAACAGAGAGAAGAATCATCAGAACGTCAATTCTTCGCGAATGCGCGTCAAGTGCAAAGTTCGCTTAGAGCCGAGGACCCCGACTTCACTCAATTATTGGAATCATTGCCCAGCCTTAGCGGAAGTCGCTCCATTGTTCGAACCGGCGACGAAACTTGGACCTCACTGTCGTTAACGCCCAATGATCTACCGCCTCCCTTGGTCTCGTCGGTACTTGAGTCATCTCAAGCCAAAACTATGAGGTACCGATTAGACGACCAACCTTTCTTGGCCTTCGGGCTTCAGCTACGCCCAAGCAACGCGTCGGCCCTTCAAGGGGTTGCATATTTTGAGTTGGTGCCGCTCGCCGAGGTGGAAAGCACTTTAGAAAGTTTGGCTTTGATTTTGCTAGTTGGTGGAGCTCTAACCGTTTTGGTGGGTGTCGGCATAGGTCTTTGGGCAAGTGGCGGCCTGTTGCGTCCTCTTACGGATATTTCTGATGCCGCAACTTCTATAGCTCACGGACGTTTCGACACCCGGCTTGAAGAAGTCAGTGATCCCGATCTCGATGCTCTCGTCAGTTCATTTAACGAGATGGCAGCAGCCATGGAAACTCGGATCACCCGGGACGCACGCTTCTCATCAGATGTGAGTCACGAGCTGAGATCTCCGTTAATGACACTTCGCGCTTCGATAGATGTCATGCAGCACCGCCGCGAGGAACTCCCCGAGCGGACCCAACAAGCACTTGACCTACTCAATGACGAGGTTGTCAGGTTCGAACATCTCGTCCAAGATTTACTCGATCTCTCACGGTCGGACTCGGGACCGATGGAAAATGACCTAGTCAACATCGAAGAATTGGTTAAAGCGACCTTGGCATCGTCGGAGGGAACCATTCCCTTGGAAGTCTCAGGAAGCGCAGAAGGTGCACTGGTGATGGGTGACAAAAGACGTTTGGCCCAGGTGTTGGACAATTTGTTGAGAAACGCAGAAAAATATGGCGACGGACCGACACGACTCACCATTTCATCGTCTGGAAGGAACATTGAGATAGCTGTCGAAGATTCAGGACCCGGTGTTGCCCCATCTGAGAGAGAGCTGATATTCGAACGTTTCACCCGAGGCGCAGCCGCACGAAAGCGGGGCGCCGGAGATGGTGCCGGGCTGGGTTTAGCGCTCGTTGACGAACATGCTCGACGGCACGGCGGCACAGCACGAGTCGAAGGTAAACCCAATGGTGATATCGGAGCTCGCTTTGTGGTGACACTCCCCAAAGCAGGTCGACGATGAAGATTTCATTAGCGAACTACATTTTGACCACAATCTTGATGCTTCTCGCGCTCGTGGCCTGTGGCCTCGGCACCGATAGCGAACCGACGTCACTCGCCGTGCCTGAGGACGTATTTCCATCCGAGATCGCTGACACTAGCGAATTTGAATTGTCGGAAAATATGACTTTCCACCCCGTCTACCACTTTAAGGACGAGCTGCTGGTTGAAATTCAGCGCCCTTTACCAGCACCTGTTTTCCTTGACGCGCCGCTGAACAATCTCCTTAGCGGGCCAACGGAATTGGAAGCCGAGGCGGGGTTCGCCTCCGCGATTCCTGCCGGAACAGAGATAGTCGATGTTGCCTTATTAAGGAACAACACAATTTCAATTCATCTGAATCAAACCTTCTTTGAGATTGAAGGGGAGCAACGAATTAGGGCTTCAGCGCAACTCGTACTCACAGCATCAGCATTGATCAGTGACACCCAAGGAGTGGTGTTCTTCCTTGAAGGAAAGCCCGTGCAGCTGCCCGATGGGGAAGGACTCATTGAGGAAGTGCCTGAGGGCCGTTTTCCTTCACCGCTAACAGTTGATGACTACGCAGCACTAACTGAGCCGTCCGTAGCTAGCTGAATTTCAGCCAGACTGTGCCCTATCTCGTCGTCGACGTATTTGGCTAAGACCTCGAATGCTCGCCACCAACATCAGCATGGCGGGGAACAGTTCCAGCCGGCCAAAGGCCATTAACGACATCAGGATTACTCTGCCGATTCGTGGAAACACCAAAAAATTGCTTGTGGGGCCTGCCTCGCCGAGCGCGGGGCCCACATTGCCGAGCGCAGATGCCGATCCGCTGAAGGCTGTAACTAGGTCCACTCCTAGTCCGGACAAAATGACGCCACCAACAACTATCAGCCCCAAATAAAGCATCACGAAACCGACAACTTTGGCCGCAATCTGCTCTTCAATCGTGGTTCTCCCTAATCGAATGGGAATAACCGAATTCGGATGACGGGCTCGCATCAGCTCTCTGAATGCGTACTTGAAAACCACCTGCAAACGCAGCACTTTCATGCCACCTGCTGTCGAGCCGCTCATGCCGCCGACAAGCATCAAAACAAGAAGAACTAGGTGAGCCGCCGGCATCCAAAGAACAAAATCCGAGTTGCCGAATCCGGTACTGGTACCTAAAGAAACGGCGTAAAAGAGTGACTCTCTCAAGTTCTGTAGCCATCCAAGTTCTCCAAGATTTACCCATACAAGCATTCCAAAAGCGCAACAGATCAGAGTCAGGTACCAGCGGACCTCAGAAACGCGTCTATACGCTCCTATCCCCTGCCTAAGGGCATGCCAATGAATAGAAAAGCTGGCTCCGCTAAATAGCATCCCGACCATAAGGACTAGCTCTATGGGAAATGAGTCAAAATAGGCGATGGATTCTGCGTGAGGTGAAAAGCCTCCCGTGGACACCGTTGTAAAAGCATGAGTAACTGCGTCAAAGATCGACATTCCAATAGTCAATAAAACCAATGCGACTATGCCAGTCATGACGCCATAGAGCAGCCACAGCTGTCGAGCCGTGTCACGCACCCGTAAGGTGAGCCGGTCGGCGGTAGGCCCAGGCGCTTCGCTAGCAATCAGATCTAGGCCGCCAATACCCAACGCTGGGAGAACTGCTACTGCCAACACAACCAAACCCATCCCTCCAAGCCATTGGGTCAAACTTCGATAGAAGAGGACACCTTGGGGTACAGATTCAAAGTTCGACAAGATCGTAGAACCGCTGCAAGTGAAGCCGGAGATTGATTCAAATAATGCGTTATCAAACTGCCCCCACGAAATGACACCTGTAAGCACAAATGGAAGTGATCCAGCTAAGGAAACGGCAAGCCAGCTCCAGGCGACTGAGGCGAATGCGAGGGCAGAATCTGCCGTCGGTGAAACCTGCGAACCAAAGAAGAGGGCGAGCCCCACCAGCCCTGTGAGAAGAGCCGAAACAGTCAAGCCTGTGGCCCCACCTCCACCATCGACCACAGAAACAACAGCCGACAACATCATCGCTATGGCGGCCGCCAATAGCCCAGCGCCGGCCACGCGCACTGGAGTGACCGATACCCGCCTCAACGGACTGCCTTCTCATGTCGAGCCAGACGCCACCGTCGAATGTCTCGCTGCATCGGCTCTCCAAGTCCTCCCAAAGTAACCAGAAGAGGCGTTACCGAGATCCTCCCAACCAGCATCAACGAAGCGGCTGCAAGGTGACCAAGCGTCCCCAACGTTCGCAGATGTTCTTCAGGCCCATTAAGACCAAATGCGAAGCCGACGTTGGAAAGTGCCGAAATAGCAAATGAGAACGCTGCTTCAAAGTTCAAGCCATCTGAACTAAGCACCAGGGCCAGGGGGAGAATTACGGCGGCTGACAAGAAAAGTTCGCCAATTATTCTCGCGAGAGCAACCTCACCGATGGAGGACTTACCCAGGTGAATCTTTTCGACTGTTGCTGGATGAATACTCCGACGCAGTTCCCGACCTATGTAACGTGAGACCACCATGAGCCTCATGACCGTGAAGCCGCCTGCGACTGAAGCTGACATTCCCCCGATCACCATCAAGACGAGAAGCACCGCTTCTGCTCCATACGAAATCGAGTTCAGGTCACGCACAACGAACCCCGTCGTAGACACCGCTGAAGCTACGGCGAAGACCGTTTCTCGAACATCGTCCGCTTTGGGCCAGTTACCAGACCAAGCAAGAGCAGCGAAGACAGCGGTGACTACCAAACAGATATAGGTTCGAAACTCAACACTTCGGGCAAAGCGGTGGAGGTCCCCACGGCGAAACGCTCGAAAGATTAAGGGCAAGCTCGTTCCGGCTATCAACATCCCGACAATGGCCACCCATTCGATTGCCCCAGAATTAAAGGCACCGATTGAACCCGAACGACTGGAGAATCCGCCAGATGAAACAGTCGTCAAGCAATGAACCACACTGTCGACAAAAGGCATGCCTGCTAAGGAATATGCGACGAGTAGCACAACCGTTAGCGAGACATAAAGAAGCAATAACCGAACCATGGTTGAACCACTCTTTGGGGCTAAGCGCCTCGCTGAGCGCGTGGAAACTCCTCCATCCGCATCAAGACCGCCAACACCCAGATGGGGTGCGATGCGCACTAAAACTACGATTAGACCAGCAGATGCCAACCATTGCCCAAACGCTCGAAATAACAGCATTCCTAGAGATAGTTGCTCAGGGTTAACCGTGGAGGAATTAGTTCCGGTGATGGTCGCAGCACCTTCAGCTAAAGAAGAGTCAATGGTCGGGGCAACGCCAGTCAGGAAGTGAGCGGCCGTCGCCGCAACCAGAGCTGCTAGCACTCCACATACAAGAGCCGCGAACAAACGTTTTAGTGGAAGAGCGGACGGAAATTCCGACAGCCAAAGAGCGACCACTCCTGCGAATGCAATAACGGCCCCTGACAGTAATAATGCAGCCGCGTCCGGACCCCCATCGAAATAGTCGACAAGTGCGCATAAGAGAAACAAAGGTGTAATCCCGAGCCACACTGCCCCCACGGTCACCCCTATCGCAGACTCAAACCGTCCGTGTGTAACGTGGCGTTGAAGTTCTATCGAGACATGTCGTATCCAAAGAGTTAGGCGCCGGACAAGCGCTGATCCGGCGCCCCGTACAGGAGACCTTGGTGTCACCCGAAGGCCTGTTTCACCTCATCAACCAGATGAGGCTTTGCGAAGACGATTACGTGGTCACGAGCCCTTAAGACACTCCGACCACGGGCTATCTGAGCATTGCCATCGCGAACTATGGCAGCAAGAAGAACGTTTCCCGACAACCCAAGGTCTTTGACTGCCCTCCCGTCGGCTGGGGCCTCGGGAGCCACCT
>JASMKJ010000325.1 GCA_030749275.1 Acidimicrobiales bacterium | reverse complement strand
CCATGGTTGACCTGGTGGAGGAGGTTATTCCATGGGTGAGACTGGCCGCTAGGTTGGATCCATCGTATTTTCTGGATCAGTGATTTCTTTTCCTGCCCCGTTGGGAGTCAGAGCCCGATGTGGGTTGGGTGGGCCTGCGAGTTCGTGTCGACCGTCGGATCCCCGATTGTCACCGGGTCTGTCGCCGGTATTCGTCGCATAGGCACCTTCTGAGGAGCTCTCGGTCCCTGCCCAGATTCTGGATATCGTTCCACTTCCGAACCTCACCGTTGTGGAACTTCCATGTTCCCTTGGACCACCTGCAGGCCGGTCTGACGAATTCCAGAGCCTCCGTGTAGATATGGGCCGTCGGAGGTGATCGACGGTTCCGGGTCATGATGATCTCGTCCATCAGGTAACTCAGGCTGCGGACACCGGACCCGTGCATGAGGCGTGACTTGCGGGCAGGCTGTCCCCATGACTCGGGGAACACGACCTCGACCGCCGCCCAGAAGGGTTTCACCAGTTTGAGCAGTCGGTCGATGTCACCGTACCCGGTTTCCGGATCCCGGTGCTGGTAGAGCCCTCCGTCGGTGATACTGCTCTTCAGTGCCTGGATCATTGAGTTCGTAGCGATCACGCCGTTGGGCATCGTCTGGGTCCGGATCAGACCCCTGAGTGGTGAATCCTCGTCGTTGTTGAGTCGTTCGATCAGTTGAGTTGGTAGAACCCTTAGGGCAAGGCGCTTGGGGAGCGTGCCGTTGGTGCTTGGTAACAACTCGTCGATAAGAGGTCGCGGTAACGGTTTCGTCTCGTTGACAAGGATGAACTGGGCTCGTTGCTCTTCGACATCTTTAGCGATGAAGCACACAACAGATACATGGAAGGACCTGATGCGCGCCTCTCGAATTGCTGCAGTTCGCTGTTGTCCGTCGACAATCCACCCGGGTTTGGATTCGTCTGGGGCCGAATCGTCTACAGGGATGATCAACGTGCCAGCCTTTGAGTAGTTGCTGAGGCTGCTCAGTTCAGCATCAACTTGGGGTTCGAATTTGACGCGACGGTCAAAGGCAATGACCAGTGAGTTGGGAAGCAGTGGGTTCTCCGATTCGAGGTAGCGGCGGATTTCACCGACATGAGCCAGAACTTCAGGTCGTTGGTATCCACCGATGGCGCCTTCGTCGTCACGGTGAACTCTTGAAATCGTGGCGATTCGCGGTAGTTCTTTGCCGTCGATGCCAAAGGTGTAGATGCGTTGCTTTCCTTGCCGTATCTCAAGCGCCGGTAGGCGAAGCACCTTGTCAGCATCGGATTGTGTAGAAGTCAACAACTCACTCCAGTCAACTATGTGTTCTGAAGGTTCGGTCAAGGCGTCGCTTGAAAATGGCGAGGTTATGAAAGCCACGACGCTTGTTGCGTTCAGCACCCCTGAAGATCATCACCTCTATCCCGACATCTTCACAGATCCCACACTTACATGACTTCCACGGCGCGGCCGTGAGGGTCCGACGGTAGGAGTCTGAGCGATCGCGCCCCTTCGTCTCGTAGATCTTTTCGTAGGAACGTAAGGCTGAGACAGCTTTGTCGATAGTTGCCTTGTCGTGGTCGAAGGCGCGCAGGACCTTGAGGCAGTTGCGTTCAGCCTTAATGGCAACCATTTGGTCAAGTTCCCCAGCCTTGATCCGACGCTTGAGCGCAGGGTTTCCGTCGGTTTGTGGAACCCGAAGCGCGACGTAGGTGGTCTCAAGTGAGTAGTAGTTGTCCGTGTCATCCATGAATGCCTGGCGAAACGGCGAGGTGCTGTCGAAACTAGTTACTCCGAGAGACTTGAACTCGGGCATTGAACTTGTACGGGTCACACCTAGAAGGTGGAACTCTGTGGATGCTCGCCGGACCTCAGCAACTGCCCTGAGTACGTCGGTCACATCTTTGGTACGCAAAGGAACCATGCCGCCCATGGCAATTTGCTTGTAGCCGATCTTTTGGAGTTCCTTCACGGCCTTTTGATATGACTCAGGGCTCCAGCCATGCGCAACAGCTATTGGAGCGAAACCACACCGTTGGGTTCGGACCTCTTTGAAGAACCTTCCTGCGATGTCAATGGTCAACTCTTGGCGACGCACCCAATCGGGATCTACCTCTAGCCCCTTCTTCTTATGTGCCTCCGTGAGATAGGCGAACACGATGTGATCCATCGAAACTCCAAGATCTAGTCCCACTCCTTCGTAGAAACCGATGACCTCATCGAGGGAGTAGGGAGGTTCTTCTTCGTCCACATAGGCGAATGCTCCGCAGTCGCCCATGATTTCTAGGTGGTGCCTGCGGTTCTTGAGTCGGTAGAAGTCATGAGCCCCAGTGCGATAAATGCGCCCGCGCTGAGCTTCAGTGAATTTTGATCCTCTGTCCATGACTCCATCGACGATGGCCTTTGAGACCAGCATCCCGTTGTAGGGCGTTCTCCTCAGCACTTCGTGGGCATATCTATCGTCACGCTGACGAACTCGATGAACGGGATGCTCTTCCGCATCAAAGTTAAAGAATGGGCTGATTTGGTCCTGGGAGTCTGGGAAGAAGAACTTCATTGGCACCCTTCGTTACGTACTTCCTCGAAGAGATTGTTGAAACGCTTCTGCTCACAAGACACGCCCTCGTCGCGAAGAATTCTAAGTAGAGCCGATTTTGAGTAATCGCGCTTGCAGAGTTGGGCCCGTATTAGCCCACGGATGGTCACATCACTCTTGCGCTCACGGTGGCCATAGGAGGGGATGGAACCTGCGCGATCGAGGCTGTCTTGGAGGATTCGCCTCACCTTGGTCAAGTCAAATGAATGGTGGTGGTAGTTCCTGATCATCAGGTCAACTACACGGGCATTGAGTGCAGTGCGAGTTCCACCGAGGCTGTTCACGAACCTTGCATCGCAAGGAAGATGAGCGTGCTCTAGGTTGGCTAGAGGGTCTCCAGTAGCGACAAGTAGGAGATTTCGTTGGTCGCCCATAGCAACGGATGCCGCAACCAGGTCCTCACGAACGGCTTGAACGTAGGCCTCGGATAGAGCAACGATCATTGGCACTGAAGGATCTTTCCGAGCGAGGCCGGCGAGGCTCGTGGCTTCGGAGGCCTGTGTTTTGCGTGGTTTGGTCAACTGCTCCCACCAGTACCGGTTCGTCTCGTTGCGTTCTTTCCCTGATACTCCCAGTGCCACTGAGTCTCTGGAGCCAGGGGAGAAAGTTGCGCTGTAGGACTCCAGCGAGGATTGAGCAGGTACGAGACCATACCCAGCGGAAACAACCCAGATCTCTGCGGTGCAACCGGCGTCGCGTGCTGTTTCAGGCAGGCTCCTAACTACTGACCAGTGTTCTCCCATGTAGAGATCATGCGCTGCCACAGTGTCGGACTCTGGCGACCCAATTCGCTTTATCCACTGAGTGGAGCGCACCTCGATGTCAGTTGGATAGATCCCGAGCCGAAGTCCCTGTGCTGGAGGTCTTCTCTTGCGATGAGCACAGCCCACCACAACTCGTACAAGGTTTCTCTCGTTGCTCACAAGGTGCCTCGGGCAGGTGCTAGAGGTTCTGAAGGTAAGACTCTTTGACGATAGCTGCTCGAAGTCACCGGTAGGTGCTTGGAACGAACTAAGTGGATTGTTGACCGGTCTAGTAGTGGAGCAGTTACTGGCAGGATCTCGATCAGGTACTGTCATCTCATACCCAAGTGGCTCCGACAGGGGAGGCATGACAGTCGAGGGAGAGCCACGCCCCACCGCCGGCAGGTCTTCCGGGCAAAGTGGAGCGGTGATTGTGTGGAGTGCGGTAAGTCGATCCGAGCAGGCGAGTGGATCGGGTCACGGGGGCGGGGATTGGGTGTGCATCACGCACGGTGCGCTCCAGGTGGGCAGGACTGGTACTTCAATAGAGATGGGCAGTAAAGGGCCGGCCCACCGGTCCTGTTGGACAGGCCGCTAGCGCACATCCGCAATATTCTCATAACCGATCTTGGTGCGTGTTTGGTGAGAAACGAGGTGGATTAGGCAACGGCGCCTCAGGTCAGTTCTGGATCCCTACTTCTCCAATTTGTCCTTCACGAAGATTAAGACTCCGAAGATTGCTGCCATCCAGA
>JASMKJ010000324.1 GCA_030749275.1 Acidimicrobiales bacterium | reverse complement strand
GTTCAAGCGTTCTCGTTCATGACGGCGGCAGCGATGCATTGCGAGCGACTCGACCACCATCCTGAATGGTCGAACGTGTACGGAACGGTGCAGGTGCGTCTCGTCACCCATGACCAGGGCGGAGTCACCGAACTTGATGTCATCTTGGCCCGGCTCATGGAAGGTCTGTCCGGTGCCTGACCTAAGACGTCTGCTCTTTCGTTTTTATCGAATCTGGTCGGTGTTGCGTCCAGCGAAACTCACCATTGGGGTCCGGGCATTAGTTCTCGATGAAGACGGCAGAGTATGCCTCGTACGCCATAGCTATCGCGACGGCTGGTACCTGCCCGGAGGAGGCGTCAAAACCGGTGAGTCGCTGGTTGATGCTATGCAACGAGAGTTGCGCGAAGAGACCGGTGTCGAACTTCCCGAAACGCCTCAATCGGTGCACGGCGTGTTCTCTTCGTTCCGCGAGAACAAAAGCGACCATGTCGTTGTATTTGTGGTGAATGATTGGTCGATCAGCTCGTCTGTATCGCCAGAAATAGCAGAGGTCGCTTTCTTTGCCCCGGATGAGCTTCCTGACGGAACTTCGGCCGCGACAACCCGGCGGATCAAAGAACACGTCACGGGTGTTCCTCCGGGTCATCGATGGTGAACCCTGCTAGCCGTCTAGGTCATCCAAACCGGTCAACAAAGTGTTCCAGGAAAGAGTCGCGCATTTGATTCGAACCGGGAATTTGACGACGCCCTTAAGTGCTTCGAGGTCCCCCAGAGTGAGAGAAGCTGCAGAAACGGTTTCCTGATCTGCGGCAGCCATTGTTTCTTCGTGTATGGACATCATGGCTTTGAATTCTCGACTCAGCATACGGACGTCCTCTATGGATTTGTCTTGGACAGCGGCTGCCATCATTGAGGCGGAGGCCTGACTAATCGAGCAACCCTGGCCCGTGATCCGGAGTTGTTTTATTGATCCGTCTTCTATTTCGAATGTGAGCGAAACTTCATCTCCGCACAGGGGGTTGAAGCCTTCGCTCTTGTGGGCCGGGGGACAGTCGAGCTCTCCTCGGTGGCGAGGATTTCGATAATGGTCGAGGATGATTTCCTTGTAGAGCTCTTCGAGTCCTGACACGCGACAACCCTCCGTCTATACCGAAAACAGTTCGCCAGCGAGCTCTAACGAGTCGACCAAGGCATCGACATCGGCCTCGTTGTTGTACAAGTAAAACGATGCCCGCGAGGTCGCTCCTACGCCTAGCTCTTTCATCAACGGTTTGGCGCAGTGGTGACCCGCTCGTATGCAGATGCCCCGTTGGTCCAAGACTTGACTCAGGTCATGAGGATGAATGTCACGGTACTGAAGAGATACAACTCCGCCGCGCTGTGCCGGATCGCTTGGCCCGTGGATCACAAGTTCTTCGCCGTACCGATCCTTCAGAGAGCGGAGGGCATAGTCGGTGAGAGTGATCTCATGCTGGCGTATGTTGTCCATGCCCAGAGAGCTGAGAAAATCAACGGCAGCACCTAGACCAATAATTTCTGCTATCGGAGGCGTTCCCGCCTCAAACTTGTGGGGCAATTCGTTAGGTGTGAATCCATCTCGTCGAACATCAAGGATCATTTCACCGCCACCAAGAAAGGGCGGCATTGAATCAAGAATCTCCTCGCGACCCCACAGCACACCAATGCCGGTGGGTCCGCACATCTTGTGACCTGTGAAACAAAGTAAATCGGCGTTTAATTCCTGAACGTCAGTGGGAAGGTGCGGAACGTATTGACTGCCGTCGACAGCTACCAACGCCCCGGCCGCATGAGCCCTTTCAGCGATTTCAGCGACTGGGTTCAAGGTTCCCAAGACGTTACTCATCGCGGTGATGCTCACCATCTTCACACCATCTAAGAGCTGGTCCAGGTGACTTAGGTCCAGAAGTCCCTCCGGGGTTAGCGGTAACCAGCGAATCTCGAATCCTTTTTCGGCGCTGAGTATCTGCCAAGGAACAATGTTCGCGTGGTGTTCCATATCGGTGATGAGTACAGCATCTCCTTGAGAGAGAGCGTTCCCGCCCCAAGACCTAGCGATGAGATTGAATGATTCAGTCGCATTCTTGGTGAAGACCACCTCGTTGGGGGAGTCGCTCCCGATGAAGGTCGCGATTCGCGTTCTCGCCTGTTCCATTTCTTCAGTTGCCTGAGCAGCGATCTCATATGCGCCGCGATGCACATTGGCATTGATAGTTCTGTAGTAGTTGTTCATTGCGTCGATGACGCTGGCAGGTTTCTGTGAAGATGCGGCCGAATCCAAATAGACGATCTGGTGACCATGAACCATTTGCGACAACAGAGGGAACCTGTCCTTAAGGTCAGATGGCAGGGTCATGATTCAAACCGTTCGTAGCCATTGAGTTCGAGTTCTTGAGCTAATTCCGGTCCGCCTGATTCAACAACACGACCATCAAAGAGAATGTGGACATGATCAGGTTCAAGCTCTGCTAGTAGACGTTGGTAATGGGTGATAAGGAGAATTCCCATGTCCGGGTGAGACTCGTGTACGTCTCGAACACCCCTGGCGACGATTTTTAAGGCATCGACGTCAAGTCCAGAGTCTGTCTCATCAAGAACCGCAAATTCAGGTTCGAGAATTGCTAGTTGAAGTATCTCGTTTCTCTTCTTTTCTCCGCCTGAAAATCCTTCATTGAGGTATCGATCCATGAATGATGCATCCATGTCGAGTCGTTCCATCCATTCCTGCATTGCCACATAGATGTCAATGGCTGA
>JASMKJ010000323.1 GCA_030749275.1 Acidimicrobiales bacterium | reverse complement strand
CTGAAACCCCCTGGCTGTCTGACAGTCAACGTCAAGAAAGAAGTTAGCTCGCAACGACGCAACGCACCTGTCCGTTGCTACGGTCAGTCAGCGTGGATGTACCATTCGAAGCTTTCGAGGACTCATTGATGCTTCGATTCGATATCAGCAGACCAGAAGGCATCAAAACTCATTACATAACTCCCTTTGTCACCGACGGACGTCTCCTCTACGTGTTGGACGAACCAAGTCACGCCCCTGAGGTCTTTCTGGAAATGCTCCTCCATCGAAATATTGTGATCACCAGCCGACTGACTGGCACTCTTCGCGTCTCTGCGACTGGACGGCTACCTACACCTACAGAAGAAAGTTGGGCTCGTTCTGCGTGTACCGAGAAGTTCTCATACGACCAGGCACTGCAAGACCTCGCCCTATTGGGCCCTCTAGTGGTTCTGGAGGCTTCAGGCTCAACTTAGAGCTCGAATTGGTTGCTCACCTGCCAGCGTGATTCGATACATCTCTCGCCTGTTGCCGAAATAGTCGTTTATGGCGAAGTGTTGTGTCGATCGGTTGTCCCACATGGTCAGAGTCCCGGGTGCCCAGCGGACACGGCATGTGAAGTCAATCTGCCGAGAGTGTTCGAACAAGAACTTCAAAAGCGAACTGCTCTCGGCGTTCGTCATTCCTTCAATTCCGACCGTGTAAACCTCGTTAATGAAGAGCGACCGTCGACCGGTTAGAGGGTGAGCGCGAACCAAGGGATGCACTTGGTGCACCACTGCAGTCTCATCGCCATGTATATCCATAGAGGCATCCGGGTCAGGACGACCAAAGGTTCCCTTTGGTCCATAACTACGTTCAGCTGAATGAATTCCCTTCAAGCCGATGAGGATCGACTTCATGGATTCCGAAAGACTCTCAAAAGCAAGATACTGGTTAGTGAACGCCGTATCTCCCCCTGCCTCCGGAACGTCAACGGCGTAGAGCAACGTGGCACTCGGTGGCTTTAGTTGAAAACTCCAGTCACTGTGCCACCCACTCCCAAAGAGAGGCCCCTCTTCGTCAGGTTGTCGCAAGACTTGTAAGACATTTGGATGGCCGTCCATTGGAGTAACAAACGGAGTGTCTCCGAACTCGCCCATACTCTTGGCGAAAGTTTCGAAGTCATCAATATTTAGGGCCTGTTCGCGAAAAACTAAAACCGCGTTGTCCGCAAGCGCTGTTTCAATAACGCGAGCCTGTTCTTCTGGGATCCCAACCGCCAGATCTAGCCCTAGCACCTCTGCTCCAAAAGCTCCGGTGAGCGGTTTTATTTCCATGGATGGAAAACTAGCGCTGCAAGCCCTTCATCCGTGCGCTAGGCAAGAGACATGAAGGTTTCTATTGCATACGGCGGTCCAGCCTCAGGCAAGAAGCGCGACTGGGATAACCAAGTTCAGTTTTTGCGGGAGGCAGAACAAATGGGGGTGGACATTATCTGGTCCGCTGAAGCGTGGGGCATGGATGGCATCAGTACTCTCGCCTATTTGGCAGCGGTCACCCAAAAGGTTCATCTGGGAACCGGAATACTGCAGATCTCAGCTCGTACACCTGTGATGACAGCCATGTCCGCACTATCCATGGCTGCCATTAGCGAGGACAGATTCATATTGGGTCTCGGGGTTAGCGGCCCTCAAGTTGTCGAGGGATTACATGGTGTCTCTTTCCGTCAGCCCCTCCGTCGTCTCCGCGAGACCGTAGACATTGTTCGACAAGCTTTCGCTGGAGAGAAGATTGTCTACGAAGGCGCACATCATTTGTTACCTCTCCCGGGAGGTGAGGGAAAGGCACTTCGTTTAGCTCAACCTGCCAACGATCAAATCCCCATATGGCTAGCGACCTTGGGACCAAAGTCCCTCGAGTACACCGGTGAAGTTGCTGATGGATGGGCTGGTACTTGCTTTGTGCCGTCTGGTTCGTCCGCAACACTCGGCCATGTCAAGAAAGGAGTTGAG
>JASMKJ010000322.1 GCA_030749275.1 Acidimicrobiales bacterium | reverse complement strand
AGCGGCGCCCCGACCTTTTGGTTCTATCTCCGGGACCGGGCGAACCCGCTAATTTTGGAATATCGAACACTATCCAAGCTGCGCTTGATCTCGAGATACCGATATTTGGAGTATGCCTGGGTCTTCAAGCCGTCGTTGAATTCTTCGGAGGTGACCTTGACCAGCTTGAGACCCCTATGCACGGCAAGCCCTCACCGGTCGCAGCTGACGGAGGCCGCCTATTTGAGGGACTTCCCAACGAATTCAGGGCAGGGCGTTATCATTCGCTCTATGCGAGGGAGAACTCTTTGCCCGATTCACTTGAAGTAGTGGCTCGAAGCGTGGATGACGGTGTTGTGATGGCGGTCGAACACAAGACACTGCCGGTCTGTGCTGTGCAGTTTCACCCTGAATCAATAATGTCCTTTGATGATGAGATTGGTCTGCGGTTAGTACGCAACGCCGTAGCGATGTTGACGGAAAACCGATGACTCTGATGAAATGGGCGATTGAGCGAGACGCCGTCACGGTCCAAGGCCTTGATGCCGAGAGTTACCTCCACAGCCAAGTCTCCCAAGACATAGATGACATGGTGGATGCAGAGTCCCGTCTCTCTTTTCTTTTGGAACCTAAAGGCAATATCGAAGGGTTTTTCAGAGTCACCAAACGTGAAGAAGGGCATTTTCTTCTTGATACCAACGTGGGGTATGGGGCTTCCCTTGTGTCCTCCCTTGAGCGATTCAAGCTCCGAACGAAAGCCGACTTCCATCTTCACAATTGGAGAATGGTGTCCGTCCTAGGAGAGGACGTTCCAAGTGATCTTGCACCGGGGGTTCTTTCGGTTACGTCGCCTTGGTTGTGTGAGACCTATACCGATTTGCTTGGCGAGGCCATAGACGTAGATCTCCCTCCCTGCGCAGAGGAAGAATATGAGAGCCTTCGTTTTCGCTGCGGCCTACCGACGTTTGGAAAAGAACTTCAAGTTGGAGGTATCCCCAACGAATCCGGTTTGGTGCACTTGGCAGTGTCATTCGACAAGGGGTGTTATCGGGGTCAAGAACTAGTCGAGCGCATTTCCGCTCGCGGTGGAGGTCGCCGCATCATTCGACGGATATGTAGCGACATCGCCTTAACTTCGGGTCAAGATCTCTTCGTGTCGTCCGAGTGCGTAGGTCAAGTGTTGAGTGTCACCAAGGCGGCACCTTTTGTCGGTTTTGCCTTGGTAAGCGGCGCAATTACCGAAGCAACTACTGATGGCGGTGGGAAAATCTCTGTTGTTCCACTCGAGAAGGTTCTTGATTTGCAGAATCCCTCCGGTCCCATAGGGGAGTAGCCTCTGCCCAGGCCTAGGAGTGTCGTAAGTTGCGACACAGGCTGACGTGGGAGGCGAACAGTGGCCAAGACTGCACTTTTAGCGAAATTGACTGCCAAGGAGGGCCAACGCGACTCTTTGTTGGCCGTTATTGCTGATCTAGGGATGAAGAATGTCTCGGGAGAACCAGGAACAGAGGTTTATGCGGCTCACAAAGACCAAAACGATGCAAACGTCGTGTGGTTTTACGAGATGTATACCGATAACGATGCACTAGCAGCCCACGGCGGATCTGAAGGAATGAAAGCGTTTGGGAAAGCCACGGCCGAATTTATGGATGGTAGGCCGGACCTATTTTTCCTCGAGCCAACCTGTGCCAAAGGCCTCGACATCTAACTGAACGCCGAACACATCGGAAATTTGGAAGGTACGTGTCATGGTCGCCGGTGACGAAACCTACTTGGATCGCATCATTGCTGAGCACCGACAACGAGCCGCTGCCGATCGGCGAGAGACCAAAGATCTCTACGATCTGACGAAGGGCTGTCCTCCAGTCAACGAATTTCGCGACGCGTTGACGCAACCAGGCTTGAGCGTTATCGCTGAGATAAAACGGAGGTCCCCGTCAAAGGGTGATCTCTTCCCCGATCTAGATCCGGCAGTGTTGGCTCAGCAGTATCTGCTGGGTGGAGCGGCTTGCCTTTCAGTTTTGACTGACGAACCAAATTTTGGCGGTTCGCCGCAGGATCTTCAAGAGGCTCGATCTGCGGTGGAGTTGCCCGTGTTGCGAAAAGATTTCACTGTCCACGAACACGACGTTTTGGATGCCCGATTGATGGGCGCTGATGCAGTTTTACTGATCGTAGCTGCGCTCTCCGCGAGCGAACTTAAGAGTTTCTTTTCGGTTGCTCACGATGTTGGATTAGACGTGCTGATCGAAGTGCACGACGAAAATGAGTTGGAGATGGCCCTTGAAGTGGGTGCTGACTTGGTTGGGGTGAACCAGCGGGATCTCTTTACCTTTGAAGTCGACCATGAACGGGCCGAGCGGCTGGCGTCGCTGATCCCGAGTGGTGTCGTTGGCGTAGCCGAGTCCGGGGTAAGAAATCCCGAAGACGCGGCGGCTCTTAAAGATGCCGGATATTCGGCAATCCTGGTGGGGGAGACACTGGTCACAAGTGGCGACCCAGCAGCGACAGTTTCCGGCTTGAGAGGCTCATGATGTTTGTGAAGATCTGCGGCGTAACTACCGAGGAAGACGCCTTGTTGGCTGTGGGCATGGGAGCCGATGCTTTGGGATTTAACTTCGTGCCAGGTTCATCTCGGCAGATTCGACCTGCTGTAGCGCGCGATATCGTCCGCCGCCTCCCGGGTGGAATATTGACGGTTGGTATCTTTCGGGACGAACTAAGGGAGACTGTTATAGAAGTAGTGCACACTGCGGGCTTGCAAGCAGCCCAGCTCCATGGCCGGGAATCAACAGAGGACAGCATGTGGATCGCTGAGCGAATCCCATATGTCATCAAGGCCTTTGCTGCTGGAGAGTCAGCGATTGACCGACTCGATGACTATGGGGTTAACGCTGTCTTGGTGGATGCTCCGGAACCTGGTTCCGGCGAGGTTTTTGACTGGTCGATGTTAGATGGCAGAGAAAGAGGGCGGCCGCTGATCCTAGCGGGAGGGCTGAACCCGGAGAACGTCGCCCAAGCGGTACATACAGTCAAGCCGTGGGGAGTTGATGTTGCTAGTGGCGTCGAGGCTTCACCTGGGGTGAAAGACCCTGTGAAAGTAAGGGCGTTCATTTTGGCGGCACGAGAAGCTGCAGATTCACTGGAATCAACAGATAAAGACTTCGACCCTGAAGCTCCAAGGCCTTATGACTGGCGAGATGAGTGATGACGGCGGCCTCGCCACCGATAGGTTGAACTTATGGTGATGACCGACCCGAATCATGAGGGGCGCTTTGGTGACTTTGGAGGCCGCTTCGTACCGGAAACTCTTATACCGGCGTGCGAAGAGCTCGAGATAGCTTTTCGAGAAGCCTGGAGTGATTCGACCTTTGTAGATGAATTCCACCGAATTTTGACTGACTACGGTGGTCGACCTTCGCCTCTTACAGAGTGCTATCGCCTATCGGAAAGTTTGGGCGTCAGAGTTCTTCTAAAACGAGAAGATTTGAACCACACTGGCTCACACAAGATCAACAATGTGATTGGTCAAGCACTCCTCGCACGCAGGATGGGCAAGTCGCGATTGGTTGCTGAAACCGGAGCAGGACAACACGGGGTTGCCACAGCGACTGCAGCTGCCCTGTTGGATATGGAGTGCAAGGTCTACATGGGGGAGGTAGACGTTGAGCGACAGGAACTAAATGTCTTTCGTATGCAATTACTCGGTGCCGAAGTTGAAACCGTGTTGTCGGGAAGTAAAACACTTAAAGATGCAGTCAATGAAGCGCTCCGTGACTGGGTGGCAACGGTTGAGCACTCGCATTACTGCTTGGGTTCGGTTATGGGGCCGCATCCGTATCCGTGGATGGTTCGAACCTTTCACCATGTCATAGGTGATGAGGCTCATGCACAATGTATGAAATTGATGAACAAACTCCCTGATGTCGTGGTTGCCTGTGTTGGAGGTGGCAGCAACGCAGCTGGTATTTTCTCGGGTTTCTCTGACACCGATGCGCGACTAGTAGGAGTGGAACCAGCGGGTGGAGCAGCTATTGGCCGTGGGGTGCCAGGTGTGGTTCACGGAATGGTTTCCTACCTGATGCAAGACGAAGTGGGTCAGGTTCAAGAGGCAGAATCTATCTCTGCTGGCCTTGATTACCCGGGGGTTGGACCAGAGCATGCCCATCTGGCAGCGATAGGCAGGGCTGAATACCCGGCTGTCACTGACCAAGAAGTAATAGAAGCTTTCCAGCTTCTATCGAAGACAGAAGGAATTATTCCCGCCCTCGAATCGGCTCATGCCTTGGCGTGGGTTGTTCGGGAGGCACAGGCGTTGCAAGGGCAAGTTGTTCTGTTGAACCTCTCCGGTCGCGGAGACAAAGACGTCGACCAAATGATGGATGTGTTGGGATCGGGAAACGTCCAGTGAACTCATCGTCGGGTATAGGACGTATGGAAAGGCATCTGCGCGATCGAAGAGATAGCGGAGCGAAACTTCTCGTTGCTTACATAACAGGGGGGTACGAGGGGTGGGAAGCAGCGGTGGAAAGCGCGGCTGCTGCCGGAGCCGATGCTATAGAGATCGGTATACCGTTCTCTGACCCCGTGATGGATGGGCCGGTGATTCAACAGGCCAGTCAAGAGGCTCTGGAAGCGGGGGCGACTCCTGCATCTGTGTTAGCGCTAGTGCCAGACCTAGATACCGGTGTCCCGCATGCAGTGATGACCTACTACAACCTTGCCCACCACGCTGGCAACGAAAGATTCGCTGCTACCTTGGCCCAGTCTGCCATCGACGCCGCGATTCTTCCGGATTTGCCACTTGTTGAATCCGGCCCATGGCGGGAAGCGGCGTTCAAAGCCGGTGTGGAAACTGTCATGTTGGCAGCCCCCACGACACCCGATGATCGCCTACCGGAGCTGTGCGAAGCTTCGAGCGGCTTCGTGTACGCGGTCGGGCTACTTGGAGTTACTGGTGAGAGAGCAAATCTCGCGTCAACTGCGACAGAAATAGCCAGGCGTTGCAAGGAAGTCACCGACAAACCGGTTCTCACAGGCGTTGGGATCGGCTCACCGGAACAAGCCGTTGAAGCGAGCACTGTCGCCGATGGGGTGATCATCGGTTCAGCCGTAGTCCGTCGACTTCTCAACGGAGATGGAGCGAATGGAGTTGGAGATCTTGTTGCGTCCTACCGTGCAGCACTTGACGCAGGGTGAGGATAGCCACCAGTGACGAACCCTTTGGTTGATGATT
>JASMKJ010000321.1 GCA_030749275.1 Acidimicrobiales bacterium | reverse complement strand
GTCCCTGGTTGTCAAGCAAAGATGCGGCCGGACGGATTGGCGTGACACAACGCACCTTGTATCGCTTCATCGACGAAGGGCGCGTCCCCGCGTACCGGATCGGACGGGTGATTCGACTGAAGCAATCTGACGTAGCGGCCTTTATCGAGCAAAGCCGTGTCCAACCCGGAACCCTAAAACATCTCTACCCGGATGCGACAACAACCGATGACGCCACCTGATTCAACTCGACCCACAATTGGACCCAGATTCATTGTCCACCCCGACTGGGATGAGATGCCGCATCCCCGCCGAGTATTCCGCGGATTAGCACAGCTTCTGGGCACGGGATTTCTGGGCTCTGTGCTGCTCTGGATGATTTTCGGCGGATTGTCGGGTGCAGCCGGCTATGAGAGTGTCCTCGAATCCGAACTCGAACAATGGTCGCTTACTGAGCAATTTCTTTTAGTTGTGCTTCTGGCCCCATTATTTGAGGAGGTCATTTACCGTCTTCCTCTTCAACGCCGCTTCCGGCCGGGCTTGGTGGCGCTATCCCTAGTCGCTGGCGCAATATTTTTTGCCGGTACGGGCGGCTTTGTCTTCTGGGTCATCCTTGTTTTGGCAGTTGCCGTCGGTGTACTTGCCTTTAACTCAGAAGTTCGAGAACTGGTTGACAGGCGGTGGGACAGAAGTCCCCGACTACCTATTTACCTCGTCACACTAATTTTTGGCCTCATTCACATCGTCAACTTTGACGTCGAATGGTCCCTGTTTGCTGTACTGGTAGCTCCACTGGTGGTAAGTCCGCAGATTTGGTTGGGGCTCATGTTCACCATCGCCAGAGTTCGTTACGGTTGGTGGGCGGGCTTGGTATTACATGCCGGACACAACGGCCTTATTTGGTCAATTAGCAGCGTCGCCGGTTGAAGCGAATTCGCGATTGGGGAGTCTTTCTTCTCCCTCAATGTCTAGGCGCGGTAACCAGTTCAATGACTGAGGGAACCACCAGTTGGCGTCCCCCATTAGCTTCATTGACGCGGGAACGAGTACAACTCGAACAATTGTCGCATCAACAAAGATTGCTGTTGCTAAGCCCAGGCCCATCATCTTTAGGATCGGGTCTGGGTTGGCGACGAATCCCAGGAAGACAGAAATCATGATGAGCGCAGCGGATGTAATCACTCGGGCGGTGTTGGAAATCCCGAAGATCACGCTCTGAGAGTTGTTGCGGCTCAGGAGATATTCTTCTTTCACTCGGCTCAACAGAAAGACCTCATAGTCCATTGAGAGGCCGAACAGCACAGCGAACATGAACATTGGGATAAAGGAAACTACGGGCATAGCCTCCTGCACGCCGATCAGGCTTCGACCCCAACCCCACTGGAACACCATCACTAACACCCCGTACGCCGCTCCGATTGACAACAAGTTCAACAAGGCCGCTTTGATCGGAACGAGAATTGACCTGAACATCAACATCAGGAGAACAAAACTCAGAGCGATAACGCCGGCGATGAAAACGGGTAGGCGGGTTTGAACTCGTTTCGAGACATCTGCGAATGACGCGGTCGCACCTCCAACGTGTGCTCGGGCTTCTTCGTTCAACACCGAGGCGAATATTGGCCCTCGGATCTGAGTCAACAAATCAATTGTTTGAGGGTCTTGAGGGGCAGTAGTAGGGAAGACGAGGATGGTTGCCGCTTCTCCGATAGGGCTACGTTCAGGTGTTTGAACGAAAGCAACCCCTGAGTTGTTTCGCAAAGTCGCGGCTAGGGAGTTCAGTTCTTGGTCACCGACAGTAGAGGTGTCAATTGCCACGAGGAGAGGTCCATTGAAGCCAGGACCGAAACCTTCAGCGAGGAGGTCGTAGGCCTGACGTGAAGTGCGGTCTTCGGGGAGGATGCCCTGGTCAGGGAATCCGAGTTCTAGGTCGAGGACAGGGGCCGTGAGTGCTATGAGTAAACCTAACGTCGACAACATGTAGGGCCATGCGTGTTTGGCGACATGGTCACCCCATCGTTGCCATCTACCAGGGCCTTTGTTGGCATGGATTTCGGGGTTAGAGCGACTTCTTTTGGGGTTGACGCGATGCCCCGCCCAACCCAGCAATGCGGGCAGAATTGTTAGGGAAGCAATGACCATCAGTGCAACAACTATGGATACAGCGACCGCTGCGGCGGTCATGAAGGGGATGCCGGCCATCGCCAAACCCAAGATTGCGATAACCACGGTCCCGCCGGCGAAAATCACGGACAGCCCGGCAGTCGCATTGGCTCTTCCCGCGGCATCTTCGACAGTAAGTCCGTCGGCTAATCCTTCGCGAAATCTGGTGACGATGAACAACGCGTAGTCGATTCCTACGCCGAGGCCGATCATCGAAGCCATATTTGGAGTCCACTCTGGGACATCCATTCCGACGGCAACTAGTCCGATAATTCCACCGATTCCCAAGGTCAAGCCGAATAACGCCAAACCGATGGGCAAGCCCATGGCCACGATGCTTCCAAACGCAAAGAGCAGAACTAAGACGGCTGATGCGAGACCGAGCATTTCCCCCAGTCCAGTTTCGGGTTGATCGACGGAGTTATACAGATCGCCCCCGAATTCAACCCTTAACACCTTCTCGGTGGCATCGGACGGGCGTCCGGCTTCCTCAAGGGTTTCTATCATCGACAGGGAAGGGAGATAGTCGGGGTGGTAGCCCACTCGAAACAAACCAATGGTGTCCGACCGGCTGATCGTCTGACCCGAAATGGGTGGAACTACCGTCTCCACACCTTCGATGGCACTGAGAGATGCAGTCATCGCCGCGATTTTTCTTTGTTGAGGAGAGTCGCTCAGCAGAGATCCTTCTGGTGCTTCGATCACCACCTGTGCGCTGATACCACCCTCCGCTGGAAACCGCTCTGCTAAGAGGTCGTACGCTTCTTGGCTATCGAGTCCTGGAACAACGAAGCCATTGGTCAGCTCTCCGCCGACGGCACTGTTTAAACCAATGAGCGCGACCGATGCGAACAACCAGGAACCGATAGTTCTCCATCTATGTTGAACGCAGGCGCGACCCAAACGATACAAAAACACGGACACACGGCCAGTCTGGTGCGTCACGTGACCAATGACACCTCTTTGAAGGCTGAATTTGAGGGGAACTTTCCGTCTGGCGAGCGATGATGGATTTAATGACGCACTGTTAAGCCTAGGGCTAGCGGTACCCTGCGAATTAGTAACTTCTTGTCCGAAAAGCTGAGACAAACCCTAAGCACAGAGATTGACGTGAGCCTTCACATCTACGACACCATGGAGCGCCAAAAGGTGCCTTTTGTCCCTCGGACAGAGGGCGAAGTTGCCATGTATGTGTGTGGCCCAACTGTGTACGACGTACCGCACCTTGGTCACGGTCGAACAGCGCTTACCTACGACATGATTCGTAGATACCTTGAATGGAGCGGTTACAAGGTCACGGTTGCGTCCAACGTCACCGACATTGACGACAAAATCATTTCCCGAGCTGAAGACGAAGGACGAACTGAGCCAGAAGTCGCGGCGGAATTCACAGTGGCCTATGACGAACAGATGGATCGACTCGGCGTTATTGCTGCTGAGTCTCGCCCCCACGCCACTCAGTTCATTGATGGGATGATCGACATCGTTGGTGACCTCGTGGCACGCGACGCCGCGTACGTTGTCCCAGACAAAGGTGTCTACTTTTCTGTGGAAGGTCTTAGCGACTACGGGCGACTCGCGGGTCGCTCCCTAAAGCAACTCCTCGATGACGCTGGACAACGAGTGGACATCGACGCAGACAAACGATCGCCGCTTGATTTCGCGTTGTGGAAAGCTGCAAAACCGGGTGAACCGTCGTGGGCAACACCGTGGGGAGTAGGACGGCCTGGATGGCACACCGAATGCGTCGCCATGTCTCTCAGTGCTCTTGGACCTGGTTTCGATATTCACGGTGGCGGCGATGACCTTTGCTTTCCTCACCACCAGAACGAATGGGCTCAAGTCACGGCTACGGGTCAACCTTTCGCGCGTCACTGGGTCCATAGCGCGATGGTCAATGTTGCAGGTGAAAAGATGTCCAAATCTCTGGGCAACTTCACTAATTTGGCTGAAGCTATCGACACAGCGGGCCCTAGGTCCTTGCGTCTGCTTGCCCTACAAACCCACTATCGCCGAGCTATGGAAATGGGTAGAGATGCCCTGTTGGCAGCGGCCGCTGCAATCGACCGATTGGATGCTTTCCACCGACGCATGCAGGCGGCTGACATTGACTTGGTAATCGGTGACACAGACGCTGAATCTTTAGGTGCATTTAGAGAAGCCATGGATGACGACTTCGGAAGTCCAGTTGCCCTTGATCAAGCCTTCAGCCTCGTCCGCGAAGCCAACGCTGGACTAGACGAAGGCGAATTGACAGTGGCAGGGGTTAAGGCTCGCACCGCGGCGACGTTGTTTTCTGCCCTAGGCATCGAAATCGGAATTGACGACGGAGCTGCTGATTCAGGTCCAGATGGTGAAGAGATTGAGGGTTTGATTGAGCAACGCCAAACGGCGAGAAGCCAAGGAGACTTTGAGACGGCAGATCGCATCAGAGATCAATTGGCGGAAGCAGGGATCGCGGTCGAGGACACGGCTGATGGCGTGACATGGCGTCGGACATGACCGATGTATCGAAAATTCTGGTGCTTGAACCTCATGGCGCCGATGCTTTTGTCGGGGAGAGCCCCCTCTACGAATGGGGACGCATCTACGGCGGCCTAGTGATAGCGCAGTCTCTGTGTGCTGCGATGAGAACGGTTGATACCGAAGGACACAAGATTCATTCTCTGCACGCATATTTCATTTTGGGTGGTGACCCGAGTGAACCAGTTCGTTATGAGGTTGACCGACTACGAAACGGCAGAAGTTTCTCAACGAGACGAGTAGTGGCCAGACAAAGCGGGGGAGCGATACTGAATCTCTCGTGCTCGTTTCAACGTGATGAAGACGGACCAGATATTGCAACTTCGGCCATTCCCGCTGACCTGACACCCCCGGAAGAATCACAGAAAATTGACTGGGGTATCGGAGTTGACGCGCGCCTAGAACACGAGTCAACCAGCCCTGCTCGCCATCGGGTGTGGACCAAGTTCACCGAGCCGATAGGCGACACAGCCGATGAACATTTCGCTGCCCTCGCTTATCTTTCAGACACAAATCCAATGGATGCCATAGTCGCCGCTCATCCCGCTCGGTCGCTTGTCGGAGACGAGTCCAGTGATGTGAAGTGGGATGACGTTTACATGGCCGCTTCTCTAGATCACGCAGTCTGGTTTCATCGTTCTGTTCGCGCTGACCAATGGCTCTTGTTTGACTTAGCCCCTCACCAACTGAAAGGCACTCGAGGTCTCGCCACGGGAGACGTGTTCACTGCTGAAGGTGAACTGGTAGCCACTGTTGCTCAACAGGGTCTGGTTCGGGTGCGACCTGACGGCGGTTAGGCAACGCCCTGTCGTTCCAACCAATCTTGGATCAACCAGCCCGCGATCGACATGCCCCCGACGGGGCACGGTGGTAGGTCGTTCGCATAGAACCACCCGGCTTCAACGATCTCTTCTTCTTGGATGGATATTTCACCCGACTGATAAGTGCAGTGGAAGCCACACATCAATGAATGAGGGAACGGCCAGGGTTGGCTACCGAAGTAACGAATTTCGTTTACCTCTACGCTGACCTCTTCCATCACCTCCCGCGCAACGGCCTGTTCAAGGCTCTCTCCCGGTTCGACAAAGCCTGCAAGGGTGCTGAAGAAACGACCGGGAAATTGACGCCCCCAGGCAAGCAGCACCTGATCTTCCTTTTCGACCAGCACAATCATGGCCGGGCTGAGCCTAGGGAAGGCCATGTGTTTGCAACTGGGGCACACCTTCCCACGGTCGTGAGGGTTTGTCTCGGTCGGGGTTGCGCACCTGCCGCAATAGACATGGGTTCGCTCGTAGTTGACAATTTGTTCAGCCCGCCCGGCAACTACCCATT
>JASMKJ010000320.1 GCA_030749275.1 Acidimicrobiales bacterium | reverse complement strand
CATCGTCAGCTTCGAACCCCGTTACCCCACAAGACGTACATGGCAACCAGTGGGGTGTCCCCGGCTTCGACGGTATGGATGTCCAACGGATTGTTGTACAGGGTCGAATTCGGGGCCATTTCGACCAATTCTTCAGATCCTCCGTATCGCCAGTGAGCGCTACCCGACACTGTGAGATACAGCTCTTGTGGTGGATGACTGTGAAGCGGGTACGTGCACCCCTGGTCGACATACATGATGCCTACTTCGAGTCCAGGTAGCTCAAACGCTTCGGACAGCACACATAAAGCTCGCTCCTCGCCTTGATCATCCCAACGATGAGATTCAACCCATCGCAGGTGCGGCGCGAATTCAACGAATTGTTCCGCTCGCGGGGACCCTCCAACTCGTTCTAGGTTCCTCAAAACCGGAAGGGTTTGGCTTCGAAAGGGGACGGCATCCGCTACTTCGATGGCCCTCCGAAACGTCGCAGCGCCCTCCTCGATCTCACTACGGGCCGCACGGTCAATGGCAGCGTCAGCCGCGTCGACAAGCCATTCCCTGAGTGGTTCGTGGACGTTCATCCGATACGGCTTTTGGAAGAACGAACACCGACAAGCAGGACCAGGGTGAGTAAGAACACCGACCCTGCCATCCACGGAATCGAGATAAACCCGAATTTTTCAATGTAGGTCACCGAACATGGCGTTGCGAGAGTGCATGAATTCGCGTCGGACAAAGAAGGAACCTGCTGTAGGAGGTAGTGCCATGTCGATGCAGCCAGACCGAGCAAAGCGATGGGCACTGCATACCGTCGAACTTGACGGTCCCTGGTGATCCAGCCGATCAACAAAATCAACGCCAATGGGTACATGGCTATTCTTTGAATCCAACACCACCTGCATGGTGTCAAGTCGCCTATCTCTGACAGATACAACGATCCGAGACTCGCAGCAACCGTTATGAACACTGCTACCTGATCGGCTCGGGCGGTAAACGCTGTATATACCTTGGTTTTCGGTCCAGCCCGTCGAACAACTATCACGACCAGCAAGAGAGTCGTCGCGTTGAGCAGCAAAGTTATCCACGCAAAAGTCGAGAGAAGTGTCGCTACAGCCACTACTCCAATGTGCGTCACCTGAGTTCAGATTGCGAATCTAAACGCTAATTCGCTACCTGGTTGTGCTTGGGAGCCCTCCCGATCTTGATCCACATCGCCAAGGCCCCCAAGGTTGAAGCAACGAGAAAGAATCCAAGAATACGATCGTAATATGGCAAAGCTTCGACACCCGAAGTAACGGTCAGTAGCGCGAAAACTGCGGCCGTGCCAATAGCGGCAGCGGCATAACGCAGGGTGCTGAACAGCCCATTCGTTTCGCCGTAATACTTCTCTTCAACCCATTCCAGGGCAACTCCGTTGAGCAACGGAATACTCATCCCCCACCCGAGTCCGTAAATAATGATCCCGGGCGCGAAATCGGACCAGAAATTGACGTCAGCACCAAGTTGGGTGAAATGCCAACCCACCGCGAATACCTGCAGGGCTGTTCCGAGACGACACAAACCCAACGAACCAATCCGGTCTGCCAACCGACTAAAGGTCAATGTTGAAAACCCTGCTGCTATGGGACCCAACGTGACGCCCATGCCGACTTGCAGCGTCGAGAAATTCCACACGTTTTTCATAAATAGAGGCCAAACGATCCACAACGGTTGCGAAGTAATGCCCATAACGAAGTTGACGATGTTGGAAACCATCACTCCACGCCGTCTCAGCAGGTGCAAAGTCAACAGCGGTTCGGGATGCCGGAACGAATTAGATAAGAACAACACCAATGAAAGCACGCCCACTGCAGCAACCGTGGCTGTGAGCGCCGACGTGTATCCCCACACACGACCTTGCATGATGGCCGTCACCACCGCGCCGATAGCCACCGTCCCTGCCGCCGCTCCTACCAGATCGAGTCTTTGTTGGTCGCGCGGAGTCGGCAATTCTCTGAGCAGTGACTGACCAGCCCAAAACATCAGAAGCGCTACAGGTGCGCTCACCAAATAGACAATGCGCCAACCAGCGTTAGCCAAAATGAGCGCAACAAGCCCAGGCGCCACGCCGGCACCAAGCGGACCAGCAGCTGACCAAAGCCCAACGGCGGTCGTCCGTCTCGATTCAGGAAACAGCGGAAGCACCAGTGCTAGCGAGGAAGGAAGGATGGCCGCGCCAGCGAACGCCTGTAAAACACGGCTGAGATTGAGAGTGATCACCGTTCCCGCAGTCGCGGAGAACACCGCTGATAAAGCAAAAGCCAGTAACCCCAGTTGAAAGATGCGTTTGCGACCTATCCGATCCGCTAGCCGCCCCGCCAACGGCAAGAACGCGGCGGTTCCGATAAAGAACCCCGCAACACCCCAACCGATGTCAGCTGCTGTCGCGCCAACAAAGCCAGATTGGATGTCATCAAGGGCGATATTTGTTGCGGTGCTGTTGAATCCGACGAGCACGGTCGCCAACGACGCCACCCACAAAGCCCGCCAAGCCCGAGGAGATACCGCCTCAAGCGGACCCCCAACCGACGAAGGCTCATCGACATCAGGGACAGTCGGTAACTCTTCAGTGAGGGTGACGCTGCGCACCGTTGAAAGCACGACAGGGATCTGGCGACGCACCAAAAAAAGCCTACGGGCTCCGTCAGCACTACGTCAGCCAAAATCAAAAATCGTTTAGAAGAACCAGGATTGAGTTCATGGCTCGTTGTCTCACCCCTCTGCGAACGTGAGACATGGCTTCTCCCCAACCTCAAGCTTTAACTTCTATGACACACGAACAGCTATCTCAACTCAACCGT
>JASMKJ010000319.1 GCA_030749275.1 Acidimicrobiales bacterium | reverse complement strand
TGCTGATGAACTCCAAGACAAAACCGACAACGGGGAGATCACTGGCGGAATGATCCCCAAAATAGAAGCGTGTGTGCGGGCGGTAAGAAACGGTGTCACCAGCGCCCATTTAGTGGACGGACGGATTCCCCATGTCGCTCTTTTGGAACTCTTCACCGATGCCGGTATCGGCACAATGATCACCGACTGAACCCAGTTCCCGGAATATTTATCCCATAAGGACCCATCCAATGAATAGTTCAACAGTTGCACTTGACAGCCCAGAGACCTACCCCCTGATGCCGACATATGGCCAACCTCCCGTCCAGTTTGTTAGGGGATCAGGAACAGAGCTTTACGACCGGGAAGGTAATCGTTATCTCGACTTTCTATGTGGGTTGGCAGTCACCTCCCTAGGGCACGCTCATCCCGCGGTTGCTGAAGCGTTAGCCGAACAAGCCCGGACACTTCTTCATGTGTCGAACCTGTATGAGACTGTCCCCGGGTTGGAAGTAGCTGAAACCATTGACCGGCTTCAGGGCGGCGGCGGTCAAGTTTTCTTCTGCAATAGCGGAGCAGAATCGCTGGAAGGCGCCATCAAGCTAGCTCGCCGCAATGGGGGTCACGGCAAGTATGTGGTCGTCAGCGCATTGCGGTCCTTCCATGGAAGAACTCTCGCGACCCTGCACGCGACCGGTCAGACAGAAAAACATGAAACCTTTCAGCCGTTACCGGAAGGCTTTCGCCACGTCACCTACAACGACTTCGACGAGTTGGAAGCTTCGATCGATCCGTCGTGCGCTGCGGTGCTGTTAGAGGTGGTGCAGGGCGAAGGCGGAGTAAACGTCGCCGATGGCGAATACTTGAAGAAGGTGCGCGAACTGTGTGATGAGCGGCAGATGCTGCTCATGTTCGACGAAGTGCAAACAGGCTTTGCCCGAACGGGTGAATGGTTTGCCTGGCAGCATCACTTCGACCCCACAAACGATGTGAGGCCGGACGTTGTGACCATGGCTAAAGCATTAGGTAATGGTGTACCCATCGGAGCTATCTGGGCGAAGAAAGAGATAGCTCAAGCGTTCCAACCCGGTGACCACGCGACCACGTATGGCGGTCAGCCTCTCGCCACTTCAGCGGCTCGCGCTGTCCTCCGAGTGATGGAAGCCATCGACGCACCGGCCCTTGCGACATCAGCGGGTGACGAGCTGATGGGGAAATTGTTGGAAGTACCAAACGTTGTTGACACCCGAGGCCTCGGCCTGCTGATCGCAGCTGAGATTGACACCGACGCAGTGGGTAAAACCGGCCAGGAGATAGCCCTCGCCTGCCTAGAAGAAGGCCTCGTCGTCAACGGAATAAGTCCGACCGCGATACGACTCGCTCCGCCACTCACGGTCTCGTCCGAGGAAATCGATGAGGCTATGGCCAAGTTGTCGGTAGTCCTAGGGGGAGGATGATGCGACACTTCCTTGAAGTTGACGATCTCAGCGTCGATGAGCTTCGACGGGTCATGGAACTATCGGTCGAAACGAACCTACCCAAAGCGCTTGACGGTCAGGGAGTGGCACTGGTCTTCGAGAAGCCGTCAGGTAGAACCAGGAACTCTATGGAAATGGCCACCGTGCAGTTAGGTGGACACCCGATGTATATCAAGCCCGAAGAACTTGGCATCGACACCCGCGAAACCGCTGAAGATGTGGCCCGCACCATGGCCGGCTATCACTCGGTTCTGGCTGCAAGAGTTTTCGACCACGATCGGCTTGAACGAATGGCCGCGACCAACGCGATGCCGATCATCAACTTGTTGTCGGACGTAGCCCACCCGATGCAGGCGTTGGCTGATCTGTTGACCGTCGAACAGGAAATAGGTCTCGAAAAGGTTGGCAAAGTTGCCTATGTGGGTGACGCCAACAACGTGTGGAGATCGTTAGCCATCGGCTGTTCGATGCTCGGCATTGAGACCAGTGTCGCCTCACCAGCCGGACATCACCCTGACCCGGTCGACCTTGACCGGATCGCGAGTTGTGGTGGTTCTGTTCAAGTAACGGACAGCCCTCACGAAGCGGTGAAAGAAGCCGATGTGGTCTATACCGATGTATGGACCTCGATGGGTCAAGAAAGCGAAAAGGCACAAAGACTAGATGCCTTTAACGGTTTCACCGTTGATTCGAGTTTGATGGCCGGTGCCGGCGCTAACAGCATCTTTATGCACTGTCTTCCTGCGCACCGGGGGGAGGAAGTCACAGATGACGTGATAGAGGGCCCCCAGAGCAGAGTTTTCCCTCAAGCTCACAACCGAATGCACAGCGCACGGGGGTTGCTGTCGTGGATTACGGGGGAGGCTGAAAAGCATGTCCAGTAAATCCCAACGGCAACACCTCATAGAACGCATTCTCGCGGAACGTTCGGTGGGTGACCACGGTGAACTCGTCGACCTTCTCGCAGCAGAAGGAGTTGAGGCCTCACAGGCCAGCGTCAGTAGAGACTTGGACGAACTCGGCGCAGTGAAACTGCGCGCAGGTGGTCAGACCGTGTATGCGATACCGGAAATCGCCACCCAGCGGGCAGTCCCGTTGGAAACCCTCCGACGTGTCTGCGGTGACTGGGTGGTCGGGGCACAACATTCCCAAAATCTGGTCGTGTTGACCACCCCGCCCGGATCCGCCCACGTTGTCGCATCCGCGATCGATCGCAGCGACAGCGCGGACGTCATCGGCACCGTCGCCGGTGACGACACCATCCTGGTTGTCGCCGCGCCACACACCACAGGAGAAGCTGTAGCGGAGCATTTCCGAGAACTAGCAGGACTTTAAAGAGTTAATTGCACGCAATCCCCCCGAACCTCAACAGGAATTTCTTATGGCAGACGGAAACACACTTTGGCATGGACGCTTCGACGGTGATCCCAGTCAGGCCCTACGTGAGTTGAACGACTCACTGCCTTTCGATCAGAGAATGTTTAGGGAAGACATAGCAGGCTCGCGCGCTCACGTAGAGATGCTGAGCGAAGTGGGCTTGTTGGAACAAGACGAACTCTCAGAAATTCTCGCGGCTCTCGATGTGGTGGAAAACGAAATGTTGGAGGGCAAGTTCGAGTGGGCACCAACTGATGAAGATATTCACACCGCAGTGGAGAGGCGGGCCACTGAGATCACGGCTGCAGCCGCGAAGATTCATACCGGGAGAAGCCGCAACGATCAGGTGGCAAACGACGTTCGTTTAGTGGCGCTGGGTGAGATTGATTCACTGATCGAAATTCTCGGGTCCCTAGTCGAGGTGATCCTGTCGCAAGCCGAAGATGCCCACCGCGCAGGGCTGTATCTCCCCGGCTACACCCACCTACAGCGTGCTCAACCAGTGGGGTTAGCCCACCACCTGGGTGCTTACTGTTGGATGTTTCTGAGAGACATTGATCGACTTGTGGAGACACGTCGAAGAACAGACGTATCGGTGTTGGGCGCGGGTGCGCTGGCTGGCACCACGCTCCCCATAAACCCCGCCTCGGTGGCGGACAAGCTGGGCTTTAGTGAGGTGTTCAACAATTCGCTGGATGCAGTTTCGGACAGAGACTTTGTCGCAGACTTGCTGTATTGCCTCAGTGTCAGCGGGGTGCATCTGTCCAGACTCGGTGAAGAGGTGTGCCTGTGGGCATCAAGCGAATTCAATTTCGTGGAACTCGACGACGCGTTTGCCACCGGTTCATCGATGATGCCGCAGAAAAAAAATCCTGACGTCGCTGAACTGGCCAGAGGGAAAGCTGGCCGGCTTATCGGCAACCTGACGGGGTTTCTCGCGACGCAAAAAGGTCTTCCCCTGACCTACAACAAAGATCTCCAAGAGGACAAGGAACCGCTGTTCGACAGCTGTGACACCGTTCGGCTCACCGTTGTTGCTTTGACGGGAATGATTGAATCTTTGAAGTTCAACGCCGACTCGATGTCGAGTAGCGCTGATTCTGAACACGTGGCAGCGACCGACCTGGCGGACTTTCTCGTCAAGAAAGGTGTTCCGTTCCGAGAGGCACATTCGGTCGTCGCGGGACTGGTGCGCGAATCTCTCGACGGCGGTGAACAGTTGAGTGAGCTAGTTGGGAGCCACCCCGACCTGGGACCTGAGGCTACGGAGCTTCTTCAACCAGGCGTTGGCTGGTCCCAACGCAACAGCCACGGTGGAGGGGGAGTGGCGGCGGTCGCCGAACAGCTGGCAGCACTCAGAGAACGCGTGGATGCCCTTTCGTGACGAACACACCGAACTGGTACTCGTCAAAGGACATCGAAGAAACATCAGATGACCGGATCTCTTCAGCGGTGAGGGTTGTAGAGGCGTTCATTCCCACAGATGAAACCCAAACAGCAGCTCGAAAGGCCATCCTGGAGTTCGCTGCGAAGCATTCCGATGCTTTGCACCGGTCCTGCCAGGGAGGACATTTCACCGGGTCCAGTTGGGTAGTGGACCATGATGCGTCCGTAGGTCTCATTCTTCTCCATTCGAAAGCCAAAAGGTGGTTACAGCCAGGTGGTCATGCAGACGGCAATGCTCGTCTTGAGGCAGTGGCGCTGCGAGAAGCTGAAGAAGAAACCGGGATTGCAGGTCTTGAGGTGTGGGGTGATCCCATCGACGTTGACGTGCACACGGTAGAGGACAGTTCGGCGCCCCAAACTTCGCACCTGCATTTGGATGTGAGATATCTGATCAGAGCACCGAAGGGGGCAGTGGTCCAAGGCAACCATGAGTCTTTAGCTCTCAGATGGGTCAAGGAAGATGAGCTGGGAGATCAATCTTTGTCCTTGGACGAGAGCACCAAACGAGTCGCCCGATACGGATTCGCGTTAGCCGAACGACTGCTGGACTAAAGCTCCTGTAGTTTCGATGTAATGCGTTACTTGGTGATCCAACTGGAGAACCTCCTTCTCTTAGCTGTCGGATTTGTGATTGGGTGGTTCGTAGTCACCACCGTTCCTCAACAAGTGACAATAGGGTCCTTTCCGAACTGGTTACTTTCAACAGCGGTAGCGACAGCGTTGGTGGCCTTAGGCGGCCGTTTCGTTTTTGATGGAACATTTCAAGCTCTTGGCGCAGGACTTGTGGCATCGAGTTCCCTGTCTGCCTTTCTATTGATATACGAAGTAGTTCGATAGCCATCACCTACAGATGTCTTAGAAACGCGAGCAAGTCCCAAATCCTCATTTGATCCGCACCGCTGGTTCTGTCGTCCCTTCAGGGTTTACTTCGACGGTTATGCCAGATGAGGAGGGACTGTTCGACATGCTCGGCGCAAAACACAACACCGTGCTACGAGCCCACACCAACACCACC
Source organism: Acidimicrobiales bacterium (assembly GCA_030749275.1). Taxonomy (GTDB): domain Bacteria; phylum Actinomycetota; class Acidimicrobiia; order Acidimicrobiales; family Poriferisodalaceae; genus UBA6944. Next base: position 2,494 of record JASMKJ010000319.1, on the reverse strand, counting down.
GCCATCGACACCACTGGGTAACCCAACGAATAGCTGGAGTCAACGAGGTGAGGGTTTATGCTTTGACCGTGCGTTCGGGTCCTGTCGTGTGGGTTTCACTTGTTATCGCGTCCCTCGTGGTGCTGTGGGGCATTGCCTCGGTGTTCGCTATAGCCAAATCGCGTTGGGATGACCAGGAACGCCGTCGCCGCAATTGGATTCTCATGATGTTGTTGTTCGGACCGTTAGCTGTGTTGCTTTTTTATGGCACCGTGAGACAACAACTACTTCGACCCGAACGTTACGAAATGGTTGACGGCGTAGCCGAAGCAGACCGTTAACAACGAAAAGTGTTTCCCTTTACGCCTCACTCCGCGGCACACTGTCGGTGTGGACATTCTTTCCGATCTGGAGGCACGAGGCCTCATCCATGACACAACAGACCGTGATGCCCTCGCCACCCGACTGTCCTCGGGGCCCATTGTGCTGTACTGCGGCTTCGATCCCACTGCGGACAGCTTGCATGTCGGAAACCTGATCGGCTTATTAACTCTCCGACGTTTTCAGCTAGCAGGTCACCTACCGATCAGCCTCGCTGGAGGCGCAACAGGCATGGTCGGAGATCCCAGCGGCCGCGACGCTGAGCGCAACCTCCTCGACGACGAAGGACTCGCCAAGAACCTGGAAGGCATATTGCCCCAACTGAGAATGTTTCTGAACTTCGACGGCGAATCAGCGGCGAAGTTGCTTGACAATCGGGCCTGGACCGTAGGAGTCGGGGTTCTCGATTTCCTAAGAGACATTGGCAAACATGTCACGGTTAACCAGATGGTTGCAAAGGATTCAGTCAAGAGCAGAATGTCTGAAGGAGACGGCATCTCCTACACAGAATTCAGCTACATGCTTTTACAGGGATACGACTATCTCTGGCTGGCCGAAAACGAGAACTGTGAACTACAAGTAGGCGGCTCAGACCAATGGGGCAACATTGTTTTGGGTGTGGACCTCATTCGTCGAAAGCTCGGACAGTCCGCACACGCCCTCACCTGGCCGTTGCTCACCAAACCCGATGGCACCAAATACGGAAAGACAGCCGGCGGGGAGACGATCTGGCTCAGCCCCGACAAAATGAGTCCGTATCGCTTCTACCAGGCATGGATCGGCGTTGACGACTCAGAAGTTCGCAAACTCTTACTGCAACTAACTTTCCTGTCTCTACCTGAGATAGATGACTTGGTCGCCGAACACGAAAAGAACCCCCAAAACCGCTTAGGTCAGCGAACATTGGCCCGCGAATTAACTGCCGTAGTTCACGGCGAACAAGCCGCAACGTCTGCAGTTGAAGCATCAGAGCTACTGTTTGAGCCATCTGCTGACATGACATCAGTTTCCGCGTCGGCACTGGAATTCGTAAGCGGAGAAGTACCGTCCACTTCGATGCAAAAACTGACTACCGGAATAGTCGACATTTTGGTGGAAACAGGTCTTTGTCAGAGCCGAAAAGACGCAAAGAGAGCGATAGCTGAAGGCGGTATTTACCTCAACGGAACCCGCGTAACCGAATCCGATTTAACGCCGACAGCCGATCACCTACTACACGACAAATACATCTTGCTCCGCCGGGGGAAGAAGCTCTGGCATCTGCTGGTCGTGGGGTAACACACGCGGCTCAAAATTACTCCGTCGATAAGCGCTGAAAGGTTGCTACTGCCCCCTTTTCGCCTGTAGGGTGGCCCTTCGCCCTTTAGTGCTGTTTAGGCAACGTTGATGGGTGTCGACACCTCCGCGTTGCCGTTTACGGCAGGCGCGTGTCGTAATGCTGCCGCTCCAAGTGGTCGCAGCGCTCCTTGACAACAGAACAGAGGACGATAAACGCCAGTGCGGGCGATCAGCTGTTACTCACGTAACCGCCGATCGAACCACACAATCGTGTCAGGCCACTCATGGCCGTGACACACCATTTAACCGCAATGGTTTCGGATGGCTTGCCAGACGACACCGTTGCAACAATTCCAGCCAGCTGCTGTGTCAGGGGTAATTTTCCACCCCGTTGAATCGCAGCAGGGGCTCTTCGATCGTGCTGCAGAGGCCTTGTGTCGCTGCGGTGAGATCTTGACGGAGAGTTTGATCCTGGCTCAGGACGAACGCTGGCGGCGTGCTTAATACATGCAAGTCGAACGATCCCGGGACTTCGGTCCCAATGGGAGAGTGGCGAACGGGTGCGTAACACGTGAGAAACCTGTCCCGGAGATGGGAATAGCCCAGGGAAACCTGGATTAATACCCAATACCCTGAGAGCGTCGCCTGGCGCACTCAGGAAAGGTTCCGGCGCTCCGGGAGGGTCTCGCGGCCTATCAGCTAGTTGGTGAGGTAAAGGCTCACCAAGGCATCGACGGGTAGCTGGTCTGAGAGGACGATCAGCCACACTGGGACTGAGACACGGCCCAGACTCCTACGGGAGGCAGCAGTGGGGAATCTTGCGCAATGGGCGAAAGCCTGACGCAGCCACGCCGCG
>JASMKJ010000318.1 GCA_030749275.1 Acidimicrobiales bacterium | reverse complement strand
GCGGGCGAACGCGTACAGTCAGTTCGAACAGGTTGAAACTGATGGGAAGTCGGTCGAGGAAGTCGTCGAAGATATCGAAATAATGTTGGGCCATGGCTAAGCCAGTCCAAGGCGGTTCCACACCATCTCGATCTTCATATGACGTGGTCGTAATAGGTGCCGGCATCATTGGGTCTGCTGTTGCTTACCAGATTGCTCGGCGGAGCGATATGACGGTTCTTGTTATTGACAAAGCTGCGGGCCCAGCGACTGGTTCCACCGGGGCGTCCGTGGCGATATCACGTTGCCGCTACACAGTTCCAGAAGTCGTACGTTTGGCGCAAAATAGCCAAGTCGCATATCGCTCATGGGAAGAGTTCACCGGACTTGCAAACCCGACGAATGACTACACACAGATGGGGGCGTTGTGGGTACTGGACCGAACGGATGAAGAGCTACGAAGCGACTACGCCCGTCTGCGTGACAACGGTGTCGCGACAGAAATTCTTTCTTCAAGCGACGTGTTAGATCGGTGGCCTGAACTTGATCTATGTGTGGAACGGGTCGACTTTTCGGCGTTAGATGAGCACCAATGCAGAAGCGGTGATTCGTTCCTATACGAAAACGAAGCAGGCATAGCTGATCCTGCTGGAGCGAATTCAGATTTAGTGGCAGCAGCTAGACAAGTTGGAGCAGAAATCTGTTTCGAGGTTGGTGTCGCAGATCTTCTGTTCAGCGACGATCGAGTAATCGGGGTGCGCACAGACACCGATGTGGACGTGCATGCAGGAGTGGTCGTTAATGCAGCGGGTCCTTGGTGTAATTGGATTAACGAGATCGCAGGAGCGCAGACTCGCTGGACCCTTACCCCGACTCGGATACAACTGATTTTGCGGGAATGGTCGGACGACGATCCGCGGCTGCCTATAACTCTTGATGGAAGCACTGATGGTGCGTACCGCATTGAAAGAAGCGGTCACCAAATTCTTTTGGTGTCTCCGGAAATCCCGGAGTTTATGGAACCCACATCGAATCCCGACGACTTCCGCGTGAACCCAGATCAAGCCTGCGTGGAAGCCACGCTGGCCGCTTTTCAACATCGAGTGCCGGGCATCAAACATGTCGGCACTACGACAGGCCTCTGTGGTTTGTATACGATCAACAAACAGGACGACCATCCGATAGTGGGCCCGAGTCACACACAGGGACTATGGCTAGCTAACGGATTCAGCGGGCACGGATTTAAGCTAGCTCCGGGCATCGGAGCGATGATTGCGCGGGCTTTAACCGGCAAGACAGCGTCGTTTGATCCAGACATCGCAGATGATCTTTTCTCTATTGATCGCCGCGAGTTGTCAACGTCGGGCGGTGTGTTTGCCTAGTCCCACTGGCGCTCGAGTTCGGACCATCTCTCGGGGTAGTCGCCCTGTAGTTCTGATAACCCCATAGCCCAAGTGGTTGGAACCCATCGGTAACGGGACTCCCACATGATTGCTAAAGAGTCAGGCCCCTTACTGGGAACTAGCTCCGCTTCGGTTGCGGCTGCGAAGGCTTCGCTGTCAGGGCCATGAGGGATAAACGAGTTATGGATTGAAATTCCGCCGGGGACGAACCCTTGGGCTTTTGCGTCGTAGATTCCCTCGATAAGTCCCATAAGTTCGCTCATAACGTTTGAATGGAACCATGGTGGTCGGAAAGTGTGTTCGGCGACGCGCCAATGTTCTCGAAACAGAATGAAGTCGAGATTGGCGGTCCCCGGAGTATCCGACGAAGAAGACAGGACTGTCCAGATAGAGGGGTCGGGGTGATCGAAGACGACGGGACCTAAAGCACAGAAGCGACGGAGTTCATAGCGATAGGGGGCTAAATTGCCGTGCCAGGCCACAACGTCGAACGGAGAGTGCTCAAGTTCGGTGGAAAACAACTGGCCGCTGATCTTGGCTATCAGACTGGTTGAACGATCGTCACGGTCGTAGGCCGCAACCGGATACTCGAAGTCGCGGGGTAGGGCGTTCGCGTCGACTCCGACCAAGCCGTGTTCGGGAAGAGAGAAATTGGCCCCATAGTTTTCGCAGACGTAGCCGCGGGCGGTGTCTGTTGACAGATCGACTGAGAACTTAACCCCGCGTGGGATCACAGCGATGTGACCTGGGTTTACTTCGAGGTGACCCATTTCGGTCTTGATCAATAGGTGACCGACATAGGGAACCAGCATGAGTTCGCCGTCGGTGTTGACAAACGCTGTATCTCCCATTGATTGAGAAGCCACAAAGTGATGGACCGCACCGCCTGCCTGCATTTCGCTGTCCCCGTTCGTCGCTACTGTCGAAAGCCCGGTCAACCAATTTGTGTCTGACGCGATAGAGGGAAATGGGTCCCAGCGAAGTTGTGTTGTAGTTGGTGATGCATCTTGGTCAGGGCCTGTGCGAATCAAGCCTGAATCAACAGGTTCCAAGTTCGTGAAGTGCTTTACTGAGGGCCGAATCCGATACAACCAGCTTCGTTGCATGGAAGCGCGAGGCGCGGTGAAAGCGGTACCTGTTAGTTGTTCGGTGTACAGGCCTCCCTTGACCTGCTGTGGGGAATTCTGACCGACGGGCAAAACGTCGGGTTCCGCCTCGGTCTCAAACTGGTTACCGAATCCGGTTTGGTAGTTGAGTTCAACCATTGCAACAACGCTAGGCGCTAGATCTAGCCGCGGTGGACAACGCCATCTGATTCAAGTTCGGTAATTTGTTGGTCGCTGAGCCCGAGCAAATCCTTGAGTACCTCTCCGGTGTGTTCACCTTTTTCAGGGGCTGGCCCTTTGACTCCAACATCGGGTGAATTGTGCAGGCGGAAAGGGGCGGCCACAGTTTCGAAATCTCCGACCACAGGATGGTTAATCGTCTCGAACGCGCCAGTGGCCCTCACTTGCGGGTCTTGGACGGCGGAGGCCGAGTCGTTAATCGGTGCCCAGATGCACTTGTGTTGGTCGAGTCGAGGGATCCAGTGATCTGCGGGTTTTGAGCCGATGCTTTCGTCCAAAGTAGCTACAAGTTGACTCATGTTCTGGTAGCGGAGACGTCCCGATGCGAACTCCTCTCTTTCAAGTAGATCTGCCCTATCCAACGCGGTACAAAAACGTTGCCACGCGTCCCCGGTGTCAGGCATCGCGAATTGGAGCCATCGCCCGTCTGAGGCCTGAAATGCCTCAAGCATTGCCGACAACCCCTTTTCCCGAGGTCTGTCATATGCCGGCTTGCCGTCCACCAGTGAAGTCACGAGATCCAGACTTATGGTCCAGGTAGCAGTCCTTAACAGCGAAGCTTCTACAACTTGGCCCTCTCCGGTCACGTCCCGGGACCTCAAGCCCGACATTATTGCTCCGAACAAAGCGAGGGATGTTGTGTGATCACCAGAGCCTGGTCGGGCGTGCGGAGGGGCGCTACCGGGTGCGGTTCCGCCTCCATAAACACCTGAACGTGAGAAGAAGGCTGTTACGTCATAGCCGGGTCGGTTGGTTTCTTCACCGACCTCTCCGTAACCCGATAACAGTCCGATGACGAGATCGGGTTTGATTAGAAAAAGGTCATCGGTGTCTAGACCGAATCGTTGGCGTCGTTCTTTCAATAGGTTCATTACTACGACATCACACTTAGCGATGAGCTGACGAGCAACATCGACTCCCGCTGCACTATCAAGGTTGAGTTCGATGCCCTTCTTCCCTCGATTGATGAATTGAAACGGATGATCAGGGTTCGATTCTCCCTCGGCTACCGTCGCCTGTTTCATAAGACCTCTAATCGGGTCCCCTCCAATGGCTTCTACCTTGATCACCTCGGCTCCGAGGTCGGCCATGATGGCGGTAGCTGATGGTGCAGCGGCAAAGTTGGCGAACTCGATTACTCGTACTCCGTTCAGGGGTGCAGTCACAAGAATCTCCCGGCGATACTAGAACTGTTGAAACTCTAGGTCTCTTTCGAGATGCCCGTCGCAGCTAGATCGTGGAGAAGGTCGTGGAGTTGTTCCAAGCGGTCCCTACCGAAGGTGCCTTCTATGGCCCGATAGCCCTCTTCGCTTTTGGGAGCCATACGTGAAATCAATTTTTTTCCGGATTTGGAGATGCTGAGAAGGCTGCTTCGCAGATCCAAAGGATTCGCTTTTTTTATGAGCAAACCTCTAGCAGCAAGATTTGCGGTGATTCTGGAAAGAGACGGACTCAAGAGGAAGGTCATATCGCTGAGTTCGCGAGTGGTCATGGGCCCCCCGTAAGCCTCAAGTGCACGCATCACTCGCCACTGCTGCTCGGTGAGGCCATGCGCTGCAAGACGTGGTCGAAATTCGCGCATCACGGCCTCTCGGGCGCGCATCAGGGCCATTGGTAAAGATTTTTCGAACGGTCGAAGCGAACTACTCAAGGGAGTCCTCGTCTTGAATGGTGTTCCTAAGAGTCCCGATCTCATCGACGGATACTTCAACTATGTCCCCCGGTTCTAGCCATTGGGGTGGTTCCAGGTGGGCTCCGGCCCCGGTCGGTGTTCCGGTGTAGATAGCGTCTCCTGGTTCGAGGGTTATGAATGTCGAAAGATAAGCGATCTGAAATTCGATAGGGAAAGCCATTGACGCGACTGTGTCATCCTGACGTAATTCGCCGTTGACATGTGTCTGTAGGCGAAGGTTCTCGAAGTCACCGATTTCGTCCAAGGTCACCATCCAAGGCCCCATCGAACCGGACCTCTCCCAGTTTTTCCCTTGCGTTACATTGAATTTTCCGTGGCGTAGCCAATCTCGGATACTCCCCTCGTTACCGAGCGACAACCCTGCAATGTGTTCGCGGGCTTCCGCCTGGGGAATACGACGGCCTCGTTTGCCGATTATTGCGACGATTTCCCCTTCGTAATCAAGTTGCGAGCTTTCGGGTGGGCGCACAAGCGACTGATTGTGTCCGGTTAACGAGCCCGGAAAGCGCACAAAGACACTGGGTTTGTTACTGGTACTTGCATCGGTGTATTCGGCGCTTCTTCCGCCATAGTTGACACCGATACAGAGAATCTTTCCCGGTCTCGGAATTGTGCGCTCATATACGACGTCAGATAACTCAAAATCGGCCTCCGCCCAGCCTGCGGCGGCTCTCGCCTCGTCGAGTCGACCACTCTCGAGTGCTGTACTCAGATCAGGGAGGTCCGGTAACCGTCGCCCCAGATCTATGACACCTTTCCCGGCTTCAGTTACGGCACCCCAAGTGCTTCTTCCTTCGTGGCGACAGGTTATGAGTTTCATCAAAGAGCCCTCTATCAATAGTTGGTAACATGTTACGCATATCTGCAGGCGAGTAAGGGCCTCTAGCGGAAAGCAATGGAATGCCTCATATTTTTGTCGAGTTCTCGGCCAACCTGAAACAACACATCGATACAGCTGAGTTGGTTGAAAACATCCATGATGCTGCGGCTTCGCATCAATCGGTTCCCATGGCCGGGCTTAGAACCAGGGTTGTTGAAAGCGAGCAATACCTCATTGCAAACGGTGACGATCGCAATATGTTTGTTGCCGTGCTCGCCCGTTTGAACGGGAGTCGGGGCAAAGCGTCCCTTTTGGAAGTACGCGATCTTCTCGTTCAAGCCTGCAAGGCATCTTTGGCTGATGTGCAACGACATCAGCCAATAGCGATAAGTGTTGAGGTTCAACCGATTGATCCAGAGATGCGAGTTAACGAAAATTCGATACGAGACTATTTCGAGGAGTTGGCGTGAGTTCGAGCGG
>JASMKJ010000317.1 GCA_030749275.1 Acidimicrobiales bacterium | reverse complement strand
GAGCCCCCTAGTTAAGGATTCGAAACGGGAGGCAGACGAATACTTCTCAACATATAGCTGGTATCCCCAACGCGCTGGCCGACCGAAGTTGGTCCTTCCGCAAGCTCGGAGCCTAGACAGGCAAAACGATCCTGTTGTCCGAAACTTCGTGGCGGAAATAGAAGGACTTCGCCGCACATCTATTTGGACTACCAAGAGGGCAAGTGCCGCTCGACGCGCAGGGCGGCCCCCGGGCCCCGAAGGATCTGTGGCAAAACTGAACATGAGCCTCACTGCGAAGAAGAGTGCTCTTGCCCATTCAGCGATTCTTGGCACCCACGGCGTGCTCAACGGTGCTAGCGCGACGCCACACCAGCTAATAGCGGAGGTCCTCGTCTCAACACCAGCGCAGTCAATCGCCGGGGGCACTGACGAAATTCAGAAAAACATAATAGGTGAACGGGTTCTGGGTCTTCCCAAAGAACCCAAGGGAAACCTCGACGAATAAGATGGATCTGTTTCCATGTGAACGAAGCCCCATCGACAGGATTGAGATGACACCAAAAACACTTGCATCTACGGTCAACTGGATTCAGTTTCCAGGTTTCGACGGCCTCTACTACTACGTCCTCGAGGTCGATGACAAGGACGGATCCGTTGAAATGTTAATGAAGTTTGACCCCGGGGTCAGTTGTGTGCCCCATCGCCACATCGGGCCGGTCAAAACCCTGGTCTTGGAAGGTGAACATATAATCTACAAGGTCGATGATCCGGGGGAACTGGTCGATAGACGCGAAGCGGGCACCTATACCAGCCACGGCGGTGATGAAGCGCACATAGAGGCAGGAGGGCCCGAGGGTGCCGTCATCTTGTTGTCTATGACCTCCATAGAGGGGAATATCTGGGAGACCTACGACCACGAGCTCCGTGTTGACCGCATTTCCGCTGTTGAAGATTTCAGGCGGGGATTACGAAAACAAGCCGCAGCGAAATAGCACAACGATGAAGACTTCTCGTGGCGACTTGGTGAGACAGTTCGCGCGCGTGGCCGAACCGCTGCACTCGTGCAGTTATTACGCTGAAGAAATCACCCGCTTCAACGACGCTGGGTACAACGGTTGGTGGCACGCATATTTCGCCTATCGATCTGCTCCTTTGGGCCCCGCGTCAGCACAACAAGTAACGGAGGTCTTCTATAACTTCGCCCCGCGAATGGTTGAACGTGCTGTACCAAGTTGTTGGGAAATTCTCGATCCTCGACAAACACGAGCGTTGCATCTCCAACTCGTCGAAGAAGCACTATCTCGCATCTTCCAGGACTATGACTTCGGCGATGATTTTGTCGAGTTGACCGACGCCCTGAGATCTGGGCTCTCCACGTTAGATAGCACCGATAGGCCACTCTTCGCCGCGTGGGCCGGGGAAGAGTGGCCAAATCCCCCACTTATGGCGTTGTGGCATTCGTCGACGTTGCTTCGCGAATATAGATTCGATTCCCACAATCAAGCTTTGCGATCAGCGGCTGTGTCCGGTTTGGGGTGTCACCTACTTATGGCGGCCGATGGTCGAGGAACACCAGAGATCATTCAGAAAATTCGTGGTTGGACCGCAGAAGAGTGGGGCGCGGAGGCGGCAATTCTGGTTGATAGAGGTTGGTTGGACAACGACGGGCGACATACGGCAACGGGCCGCCGGCAGCGCAAACAGATCGAGCTTGACACCGACAACGGATGTTTGCCCCTAGCTTCGGTTTTTGACGATGAAACGGCGCACAAAATTCTCGCTATGTTGGAGAAAACGGCAAGCTTTTTAGTCCGAACGCAAGTAGTCCCGGGAAGCTGGCCCCCGAAGCATTTAGGCCAATTAGACGCTGCCTCGAGCGGGGAATCAGGGTAACTTGGGGACAGTTTCGAAGACGAGCGGTGTCCAATTTGACGCAAAATTCGCTTAATCAAGATGAGACCACCGATCCGCCACGCTCTGATTTTGTAAGGGACTTGGTAGAAGAAGACGGCAAGAGCGGCCGTTTTGGAGGCCGAGTTCAAACGAGATTTCCACCCGAACCCAATGGCTACCTCCATATAGGTCACGCAAAAGCAATCGTTTTGGACTTTTCGATAGCTCGCGAAAATGGTGGCAGTTGCACACTCAGGCTGGATGACACCAACCCGACAACGGAGGACCAGAGCTTTGTCGATGCGATAGTCCAAGATATTGAGTGGCTTGGCTTTTCACCTGACGCGCTTAAGCACTCCTCCGATTATTTCGATCAGCTTTATGAGTGGGCAGAACTATTTATTTCAAGAGGCCTGGCGTATGTAGATGATCAGCCAGCTGAGACTATTGCGGATCAGCGGGGCGGCTTCGGCAAGCCGGGCATAGAGAGTCCGTTTCGAGACAGGACAGCACAAGAGAACCTTGCCCTATTTCGAGGAATGAGAGACGGCAAATTTGCCGAGGGATCGAGGGTTCTCCGAGCAAAGATCGACATGCAGCACGAGAACATGCAGATGAGGGATCCGGTCATGTACAGGATTCGCTTCAAGGATCACTATCGAACCGGGAATCAATGGAAAGTTTACCCAAGTTACGATTGGGCTCACGGGCAGGGTGATGCCATAGAAGGCGTCACCCACTCTTTGTGCAGCCTGGAGTTTTCGGACAATCGGGCCTTGTATGACTGGTATCTCCAACAACTACCCCTTGACGAACCGGCCCCCTACCAAACGGAATTTGCCCGCCTTGAGTTCACCTATACCGTCACATCAAAACGAAAACTGAAGGAATTAGTCGAGGGTCACCACGTCAACGGTTGGGACGACCCACGGCTTCCAACTCTTCGGGCTCTCAGGCGTCGCGGCTATCCACCCGCAGCAATTCGGGCGTTTTGCGCGTTCATCGGAGTATCCCGAACAAATTCCCGCCACGATATAGAGCTTCTCGAATCATTCGTGCGCTCTGAACTGAACTCAACAGCTCAGCGGAGGATGGCCGTATTGCGGCCCCTGAAGCTCATCATCACCAATTGGCCTACTGATGATTCAGATTGCCCGCGCACCGAATTTAGGACATTGCCGAATAATCCCGAAAATGAGGCCGACGGTGTCCGAGAAGTTTCCTTTAGCGGGGAACTTTGGATAGAGGAGGACGATTTTAGGCTGGAGCCGCCCCCTAAATATTTTCGGCTGTCGCCTGGACAGGAAGTCAGGTTACGGGGCGGTTATCTGGTCACGTGCACAGGAGCCATCTGCGACAGTGACGGCAAACCCATCGAGGTTCACTGCACTTACGACCCCGAGACAGCCGGTGGAGCAGCCCCTGATGGCCGGAAGGTGAAATCGACGATCCACTGGGTCGACGCGAATAACGCCATTGACGGTTCGGCGGCTTTGTACGATCGCTTGTTTGCTGAGGCCGTTCCCGGGGCGGCTACCGGTGATGCCCTTGACGATCTCAGTTCTTCGTCGATGGAGCTCATTGAGAACTGTAAGTTCGAAAAATCTCTTGCTGACGTCGCAACGAATGAGGTCGTACAGTTTGAACGTCTCGGGTATTTCGCCGCAGATGCGACGTTAGAGCACTACTTTCATCGGACTGTCGGCTTACGTGACGAATGGGCACGCCTTCAGAAGCAAACACAAGGGGGTTAAGTTGCCCAGTATGGACCAAGACCGTGTTGCAGTTATCACAGGTGGCGGAACCGGTGTCGGCGCTGCTGCTGCTGTTGCTCTCAACCAAAGGGGTTGGAACACAGTTATTTGTGGTCGTCGACTTGAGCCTTTGGAGACGGTGTCAGCAATGTTGGACGACCGAAATAGGGCTGTCGTTGCAGATGTATCAAATCCGTCTTCCGTCGATCAGTTGTTCGCCGAAACTGTTGAGTCGTTTGGGAGAGTTGACCTGCTCTTCAATAATGCCGGTATCGGCGCACCACCCATACCGATAGAGGACGTGCCCGTAGAAATGTGGAACGAAGTGGTGGATATAAATTTGACTGCTTCATGGCTCTGCTCCCGTGCGGCCTTTCGGCAGATGAAGTTGCAGGCCCCAACCGGAGGACGGATCATTAACAACGGTTCAGTTTCAGCTCAGACCCCTCGCCCGTTTTCGACCCCGTACACCGCCACCAAGCACGCCGTAACTGGTCTCACTAAAGCCCTCTCACTTGAAGGTCGCCCTTTTGGCATCACAGTCGGCCAAATTGACATAGGAAATGCTGCTACACCGCTCACTGCTCAAATGAGCGCTGGGGTGCTGCAACCCAATGGTGAAACTATGCCTGAAGCGACGATGAGCGTTGAGAACGTCGGAGAGGCCGTTGCCTTGATGGCTGAGTTGCCACCTGACGCAAATATTTTGCAAATGACAATAATGGCTAATGAAATGCCGTTTGTCGGTCGAGGTTGACTCCCAGCAGATTTACCCTTCGATCACGTATAGCGCGCCAGTGCTCGCCGCCTGTCGTAATGGCCGGGCCTGGGCATAGCTTTCGCTGTTGTACCAATTCTGTGCAGCTTCCATAGTGGGAAAGCGAATGATCACATTCCTTGATGGAGGGGGCTCGCCCTCGAAAGAAACCCAAGGGCCGCCTCTGACAAGATATGTACCGCCATGCGCGTCAACTGACTCCGCTGCCAGGATTTTGTACTCCTCGTAACCTGCGAGGTCTTCAATATCACCTTGAAATACGACGTACGCACTCATCGTTGCGCTCCTTTCTCACTCCCCTAGCGATCTAAGGCACCAGTGATTGACGATATTGCAAACGACTGGCTCCCAAGAGCAAGGAGCGTCCCGCTTTGGGAGTAGATCTCCACGTTGCCGTGGCCGACACTGTGTTGGACTGCAGCGGACTGAATGCACAACAGAACCCATTCACTCTTTTCGGATGCGACCAGGCGCACCGAGTGATCCAAACTCGAGCCCCGGAATCCGGTGTCAAGACTCACTCTCATTCCGCTTGGTAGCAGGTCGGCCAGCGCAATCAAACCTTGCCGCGTGGACGCGAGCGTGCCCTCGAGACGCGCCCAATAACACACAACTCTGTCACCGGGTTGCTGGGATGCCACTCTGATATCGGCAAAATCGTTAAACGACCTGCCGGACAGAGACGTCGGCCCACGCTTTGGACAGGATTCAGGGCCCGGCACGGACGGAGCTGTAAGCCACTGGCGGTCCATGTTTAGTTCATGTCCTCCCAGCGCGGCCGCCGCCCGAAGCACCATGATGTCCCCTAGCCGGCACGTCACGGCGGCTTGGGTGATTTTGTTGCCCACCACAGACTCCTCCACCTCTAGAACCACTTCGGACTCCACTGGCGCACGCGCGAGGAATTGGCCTGAGATGTAAGCGATCTCCCTGCCTGTTGCCAATTCCAACGCGGCGGCGGCAGCGGCCAACCCACAACCTCCATGAAGGGTTCCTGTCGCCCCTGCGATCGAGTCCGTCACTGTCAAGGTCCAACTGGTTGAGCTAGTGCCGCGATTCAGATTCACAAGCCGAGTCGGGTTTGCAGGCTGTTCTGCTTGTGACGTCACCACGCACCGAACTGCATGGCGGTGTCGTCATGAACTCGAGTCAGAAAATTTGGAGCACTCACTTCGCCC
>JASMKJ010000316.1 GCA_030749275.1 Acidimicrobiales bacterium | reverse complement strand
TCGATCATTTGTGGTGTTCGGACCCGAACCGTGAGCAGTCCGAACATTATGAAATGAGACTTGCCCTGGATTCAACGGCATCGGAATAGTTTCGCGTTGTGTCACATCTATTTCGAGTTCTTGCCCTCGACTTAACAGGTTGTCCTTTGCGTAGGTCTCTTCATGGCCGAGAATTTCTTTGTGGCTGCCCGGAATGACGCTCATGCATCCCGCGTCCTCACTGGCATCGCTGAGCGCGATCCATGTGGACACGACATCGGAGTTAGATAGCCCCCAGTACTGCAGGTCTTGGTGCCACCCCACGTAGCTTGGACTTTGTGCTTCTTTGATCCAAAACACCGAACTCCAGCACAGAATGTCTGGCCCAATTAGATCTTCAATGGCGTCGAGAATTGTTTCGTTTCTCATGAGATCATCAATCCACGGGAACAATATGTGCCCCCCTGATCGTTCATGTGGTGGAAGAGAGCCCCCTCGCATTGATTCCCACGCCTCTAACCGTGTTCGACATTCGCGCACCTGCTCTTCGGTAAGCACATCAACCGGCGAAACCCATCCATCCGATTCGTATTGTTTGATTTGACTGGCGCTGAAGACCTTTCCCATTCCATGAGGCTATTCGCATCTGAAGTCGCGGGGTGGACTTGTTGCTTCTTCGACCGTTAGTGCAGAAGTTTCAACCGCTGGGCAGCGGTGAACCTATGCTCTTGGGGAACGAGGGGGCGGGATGTTAGAGCACATCCGTGTTATTGATCTTTGTGATGGTATAAGCCAGTTTGCGGGACACATACTGGCTCGTCTCGGCGCTGAGGTGATTGCTATTGAGCCTGCTCAAGGCGTTTCGACCCGTCACACAGGCCCATATGTCGCAGATGAACCGAACCCGGATTTCAGCCTGACGCACTGGGCGTACAACAGAGGAAAGAAATCTGTTGTCTTAGACATCGAATCAGAGCAGGACCGAGAAAGGTTTCGTCATTTAGTTCAAACCGCGGACATTCTGTTCGAAGATCGACATCCGGGCTATTTACAGTCACTTGAGCTCTCATATCAGGAGGTCGCAGAAATCAATCCCGGAATCATCCATGCTTCCATCACTCCTTATGGTCTCACTGGACCGCGTTCACATTGGTTGGGATCTGATCTCACCGCGGTAGCGGGAAGCTCCTTCATGTACGCGAGCGGCGACGCAGATCGGGCCCCGCTTAGGGTCGGCGTGCCTCACAGCTTCCTTCACGCCGCAGCGGACGCTGCAGCTGCCAGTTTGATCGCTTTGCAGGAGCGTTACCGAAGCGGGGCTGGACAGCACATCGATGTCTCTGCTCAGGAGTCAGTGACGATTGGGTTTCCCCAGAACGTGGCCCCAATGGAAAACGCTTTGGCTGCTGATCGGATGGCCGGGGGAATCAGCCTCGGCGGGATGGACATTCCACTGCTCTTCCCATGTCTCGATGGTTACACCATTTGTGTCATCTTGCCGGGAGCGGCTTTCGCCCCGTTTTCTCGTCGACTCACAGCTTGGTTGGAAGAAGAAGGCGCCGTTGACGAGAACCTGCAATCGATCGACTGGGACAACATTGGGGTCCAGTTGTTCGCTGGGGAGGTGAGCTTCGATGTCGTAGCTAATGCGTTTGCTACTTATGGACGTTTCCTTGCCACCAAGTCCAAGAGGGAACTGTGGGAGGCAGCCTTGGAGCGCAACCTTCTGATTACGCCTTCTATGACTATTGCCGACCTTGTCGATTACGAACATCTTGAGGCTCGGGACTTTTGGGACATTCAACCTGATGGGAAGGGCGGCGAAGCGAAGTATCCCGGTGGTCTCGTGAAGTTCAAGAACAGCGAAGTCAATTTTGGGGGTGTCCCTCCCACACTGGGCCA
>JASMKJ010000315.1 GCA_030749275.1 Acidimicrobiales bacterium | reverse complement strand
CTTGAACCTAAGATAAGTGCGACAACGACACCAGTAGATACACCGATAGCTAGACCCAAGACAAGTTCATGAAGCGTGGTAATTAAGTGTTCGGCAATCTCCCCAGTGTGGATCCATTGCCAGAGTCGGTCAAGTACGTCAAGAGGCGTACTCACATAAAGTGCGTCCACATAGCCGACCCGCGTAGCTACGTCCCAAAGACAGAGGACCACAGCCACTAGGGCTAGCCGAGTTAAGTTTAGTCGTAAACTACGACTCACAACAGTCGCCTCACCGAGCGGAATCGTACCATTTCCATATTGACTATTCAGGAGTGTTCGCGACTTCTAGACGGATAGTGGACCAAAGTCGATCATAGATCTCTAGAAACTCTTGCGAGGTCCTCAATGAATCAACGGCACGAGGTCTCGGTAAATCAATTCTCTGATCGAGAACGACCCGCCCCGGACGTTTACTAAAGACGATGATCCGATCGGCCAGAGTTATCGCCTCAGCAAGATCGTGTGTGACATACAGGACTGTGCGACGATCGTCATTCCAAATTCGAAGGAGTTCCTCCTGCATAACCAGTCTCAATAGGGCATCAAGTGCCGCGAAGGGTTCATCCATCAACAGGGTCGCAGGGTGATAAATCAAGGTACGAGCTAGCAGGACCCTCTTTCGCATGCCACCCGACAGTTCGTGAGGACGATGGGCCTCAAAGCCAACGAGGTCGACTGTCTCGATTGCCTCCCGGACTCTCCGCTCCTTCTCAGCTTTTTCGACATCGCGGATATCCAAAGCAACAGAAATGTTGCCCTCAACGGTTCGCCAAGGGAGCAGCGAATCACTTTGGGTCATATACCCAACAGTTGTGTTAACAGTATCGATTGGTGCGCCCTCGTAATGCAAACTGCCTTCGTCGGGCGCGATCAACCCAGCGATCATGTTGAGAATCGTTGACTTTCCACATCCACTAGGCCCGATAAGGGCAACAAACTCACCCGCCTGGACGGATATGGAAACGTCATCCAGCACACTGAGCGATTGACCGTTCTTCACAAAGGCCTTGCTCACTTGCGCGATATTGATCATCGCAGGCACCAGCTGACCCCCCCTACCGCCTGTTGACACCCGAAACTAACTAACTAAATCACGGGAAAGGGACCGCTGGGGCCGCAGACCATTAAAGTCCTGCGGCCCCAGCGGCCAAATAACTTTGACTAATTAATATCAATCCCTAGCTCGGCTGCAGCCTCCTCAACAAACTCATTTGTCACCACAGCTGACATCAAGGTCTCATTCGGCGCGTCCTCTGGAAGGCCAAGGTTGAGAATGTACCGGCCTTGTTCGAACCCGTCCTCTCGCCACAAGATGCTTCGCTTCAGAGAATCAAAGTCAATCTTGAACGACTGCTCGAGTACGGTGTCATCAAGATCCGGGAATCGCGCTCGAGCAATTTCCAAGGCTTCCGCTTCATGGGCAAGAGCCCATCGACGCGCCGACAGGACTGCTCGTGTGAACGCCCTGACCGTATCCGGATGTTCGATGATGTAACTGTCCGTAGTCATATACCCGGCCCAGTTGATGTCGGCAAGCTCACTCAATTCACGAAAGTCGATCATCACAGCTCCTGCCTCGGCACCCGCAATCTGTGTCTCGGGTGGAATCCAGAAGAATGCATCAATCTCCCGAGCCTGAAATGCCGGAAGGAGGGCCCCGCCGCTACCAAGAGGTACCAATTCCACATCGGACTCCGTGTCGATGCCACGCTGTTCCATTGCGCCGATCGCAAGTGTCGTAGTAGTCGACCCAGGTCGTCCTGTACCAATCTTCAGTCCGCGAAGGGCCTCAAACTTCTCAGCAAGCGTCGAATCATTGGTCACACCAGCTGCGGCAGCGGCCTCGGGAGAAATCACCCCGAACTCGTTCGGCCCATGCGAGAAACCGTAGATCCCGCGAAAGTCCAAACCGCGACCCACTGCCTTAATCCCATGCTGTGTGCCCAACTGAGTAAAGGCGACCGAACCACTGGCCAAAGCCGTAAAGAGGTTGGTTCCGCCCCCAAGTTCTATGCGTTCGACCTCCAGTCCTTCGGCCTCGAAGTGTCCTGCATCGTCAGCGACGAAGAACAGCAGTTCTGCCATCCCCCCAAAGCCAGCCCAACGAATCGTCGATTCGCTTAGCGGAGGCCGAACAGAGGCAGCAGCAGCCTCCGCGCGGGCGGCATCTGCGTCTGCCTGAGCAGCAGCAGCCTGGGTACGAGCGGCAGCAGCGTCTGCCTGAGCAGCAGCAGCCTCTTCACGCGCTGCATTCAACTCACTATCGGACCCGCAGCCGACAGCAAGAAGAGATAACGTCAGCAAGGCCCCTAAGAACGCTCCGTGACGTCGCGCCTTTCCCGCACTCCGGCCACTCCGGACGGCAGTACTACTCCTCCCTACAATTCTCATTATCAACCCCCTTATTGGTTGCATACCTGCACTCTACAGATATAGATATTCGCTATAAGCGGCTATCCTCTTGAGCAAGGATAGTCATTATTTTTCTGTCGGTGTAAGGTCTAAATACTGCGGCGAGATTGTCCAGTTCTTGACGATCCGAACTATTCAGATAAGTTTCTGCAGCTTCTTGGGTCTCCCATAAAGTAAGACTAAGTCCCTCCATGGCCTCGGCAGCATCAAAGGTATACACCGCTACGAAACCAGGAATCGCTTTCAAT
>JASMKJ010000314.1 GCA_030749275.1 Acidimicrobiales bacterium | reverse complement strand
TCGGTTGCCATGACCGCGTCGAAGGTGCGCCCGATGTGTTCTGCCATGACCTCCACCGCTCGTGCCACATCACGTGGGTCTTGGAGGCGTTCTTGCATCACTAGTGGCGCTCCCATGGTTGACACCACCGCTACCTGAGCTTCATCGTCTAGCTCCTGAGGGTCTATGAGTTGAAACTGTGTTCCTTCGCTCGCAATCTGTTGCATGTTGAGGTGATTGAGATATGGACTCCCTCCTCCTCCGGTGCCAAGAACCCACGCGCCGACGGCAAGGTCGTCGACGTCTTGGGCATCTAAGGTGCGACTCATTGGAGCATCTCTGAAGCTACGTGCGCTGTGCAACGCACCGCCGATAGAACCGGCACTCCCGTGATTTCTCGCACGCGTTGCAACAGAGGGGTTTCATATCCGAAACAGTCAAGAACCACCAGATCCACTCCGGCGTCAGCCAGTGTCGTTGCGGCGTCGTCGGGATTTTCTCCGGGCTTCACAGCGGCAACCACGACCTCTCTATCAGGGCGTCGCCATTGCTGAGCCAATGGTTCGATCTGCTCGACAAGGGGAACCAACACACCCAATGTGCTGGTGGCAGGAGCGACTGCTTCGACAAGGAGTCCAAGAATTGCCGATGGAAACAGAACGTTTGGATAGTCCGGCAACCCTTCAAACTGTCCGGTGCAGGCAACCAGTACAGGACGGTTGTTGCTTTCGGAAAGCAACCCTATTAAACGAGCGGTCACGGCCTGTTTGGACACCACAACTTCAGTGCCGTTGGTGAGACGAGTGTGAAAGGTGTCAGATGCACTCTCGGGTGTTAACTCAGCTACTTCGTTTTCAGAGAGTCCATCAAGGGCACCACGAACTTCAAGTGGTCGCCTTCCTAAGATTTGACGGAGCTCGTTTTGAATGTCCTCTCGAGGTGATTGGCCGATAGTGATGACAAGCAGCGACTCCACAGCGACAACTGTAACCGACCACTTGAACACCATTTTGAGAGGTGAAGCCCATATCTGTATCAAGTTAAGAACGAGTAGGACTGTGGGCCGCCGAAGTTGAAGTGATCTTTATCTGAAGATTGAAGAGTGAATTGGGGTCAATCTTCCATGCTGATGGTGCCCATCACGTCTTGGTCTCCGCCCTGTGGTGCTGCGACTTCGACGATGGTTTCATCGACATCATCGAATTCAAGTCGAAGCGATCGACACATGGTCGCGTGGAGTTTGTACATTGCCACCGCATAAGTGAGCTCAATGACCGCTATTTCGCTTAGCTCTTCTCGGAGCGCGTCATAGGTTTCATCTTGCACTCTTCCGCCGGCCAAAACGAGGTCATCGGTGTAGGCCAACACGGCGCGTTCGCTTCGGGAGTAGACATCGGCAACGGACCACGCGGGAATGGCCGCGACCTTTTCTTCACTCAGACCAGCATTCCGTGCCGCTTTACAGTGCTGACTAAAGACGAACTGACTCTCCGCTGCAAACCCGACCCGTGTCAACGCGAGTTCCCTCAAATCGGAAGGAAGGGTTCTCTTCGGATCGTTGAAAAGTGCGAACCCGGCGACCATATGTTCCAGCAACGGTGGGGTTTGAGCGAACACGGTCCACCAGTTCCCTGGGGTCCCAGTGGCGGTACCCGGTTCGCTCACAGGGTCTCTACTCCCGAACAAACGGTCATAGATGGGCAGAACCGAATCGGGAACTTCTGAGCGAGGAATCTGTCGAGTGCGTGTCATCTGCCTACCCTATTGAGGGAAAGCTCATCCTGTCTACGGAGGTTGATCATGGGCGATAGTAGTAACGAGTTCGAATTTAGAGGAATCAACCATTTGGCTTTGGTATGTAGCGATATGGCTCGGACCGTTGATTTCTATACAAACGTCCTTGAGATGCCACTGGTGAAGACGTTGGAAATTCCTGGCGGGGGCCAACATTTCTTCTTCGATTGCGGGGGCGGGGACCAGGTCGCATTTTTCTGGTTCCCTCATGCCCCTGAGCAAGCACTTGGCGTTGCTGCGGCAGCCGAAATGCCTGGAGGTGGAGACATTGTCTCGGCGCACGGTTCTATGAACCACGTTGCCTTCGATGTCGCGCCGGAAAAATTTGAAGCCGCGGTGGAACGATTACGTGACAAAGGCGTCGAAGTAACTCGGATCATCAATCACGATGACAGCGAACGCACCGTGGCAGATGAAATGCATGACGGAGTATGGATCCGTTCAGCTTATTTTCGAGATCCTGATGGGATTCTGTTGGAGTTCGCGTGTTGGCTGCGAGAAATGACCCCAGAGGATGTTTCTCATCCCCCTGCAAACGCCGAAGGTGAACGGGTCACATCCGCTGCGGGCTAACCGAGTCCCCGTCGTCGATCGTTAGCGCAGATTCTTGGGAGTTAAGTTTTCTGGAATCTGTTGGCCGGCATCTTCATACGCTCTTCGAATTGCCTTCATGACCGGCTCGGCGAAGGATCGTTTGTTGTTCA
>JASMKJ010000313.1 GCA_030749275.1 Acidimicrobiales bacterium | reverse complement strand
CGTCTTCTACGGGCGACCGGTGAAGAGTTCGATATCCCCGTTGACAAGCCGTGGTCGAAGCTCACAACAAAGCAACGGAAACTGCTCTTGTACGGAAGCTCTCAAAGCCAGACTTTCACCGTTCGTTATCGCAACCGATATGGGCGCAGCCGTAGCTACACAACTCACTGGGAAGGAGTCATTCCCACGCTCCAACGTCGTCACGCTGACACCGATAGCGACCATTCCCGAGATCGGATCGAAGGGTACATGCGAGAAGTTCCGTGTGGCACCTGCGACGGTGCTCGGCTGAATGAAGTCTCGCTTGCGGTTCGAGTTGCCGGACGGAACATCCACGAACTCTGTTCAGTTTCGATCGGGGAGGCGGCCAAAGTCATCGACGGCTTATCGCTCAATGAACGCGAGACCATAATTGCTGCACCTATCGTCAAAGAAATTGATGCACGTTTAAATTTCCTGTTGGACGTTGGGCTGGACTACCTCACGTTGAATAGATCTGCAGCTACATTGGCAGGCGGTGAAGCACAACGAATTCGTTTAGCAAGCCAAATTGGAAGCGGGTTGGAAGGCGTTCTTTATGTGCTCGATGAACCTTCCATCGGTCTTCATCAACGCGATAATCGGCGCCTGATTGAGACTTTGCAGCATTTACGAGATTTGGGTAACACGGTCCTGGTTGTAGAACATGATCAAGAAACGATCCTCGAGGCCGATTGGGTGGTGGACATAGGTCCGGGAGCTGGAGAACACGGCGGTGAGATCATCTACAGCGGACCGGTCAAAGGTCTCAAAAACTCAAAGGGGTCGATTACCGGCGAATACTTGAAGGGCACTCGTGTCATAGAAATACCGACGGAACGACGGAAGCCCTTCGCACAGACGCTCACCATCAAGGGAGCACGCGAAAATAACCTTCGATCGATTGATGTTGAGATACCGCTCGGATGCTTTGTAACTGTCACCGGGGTATCCGGTTCGGGTAAAAGCACCCTAATCAATGAAATTTTGCGCAAATCACTGATGCAGCGCATCTACAAGTCCAAAGAAGTCCCGGGTCTACACACCTCACTTGAAGGTTGGGAAGAGCTCGACAAAGTGATCGACATTGACCAGTCACCCATCGGACGCACTCCTCGTTCGAATCCGGCGACCTACACAGGCGCATTCGACAATATTCGCAAGCTGTTTGCCGCCACGAATGAGTCAAAGGTGCGGGGTTACCTACCTGGCCGCTTCAGCTTCAACGTCAAAGGCGGAAGATGTGAGGCCTGCTCGGGCGATGGGACGCTAAAGATCGAAATGCACTTTCTTCCCGATGTTTACGTACCGTGCGAGGTTTGCAAAGGAGCAAGGTACAACCGGGAGACTCTTGAAATCCGATTCAAGGGTATGACTATTGCTGATGTGTTGAATATGCCATGCGAAGAAGCTCTAGCGTTCTTCTCTGCCCAACCACCGATCGCTCGCCACATGCAAACCCTGGTCGATGTGGGACTCGGATACATTCGCCTCGGACAACCAGCGACAACGCTGTCCGGCGGTGAAGCGCAACGCGTAAAGCTTGCCAGCGAACTTGCGAAAAGGCCCACGGGGCACACCATTTACATTTTGGATGAGCCGACGACTGGTCTTCACTTTGAAGATATACGACGGCTACTTGCAGTACTCAGCCGGCTAGTAGATCAAGGCAACACGGTGATCATCATCGAACACAATCTCGATGTCATAAAGACAGCCGATTGGATAATCGACATGGGGCCAGAAGGCGGAGACGGGGGAGGGTTGGTTGTAGCCAGCGGCCCACCCGAAAAAGTCGCAAAAATTTCGGCGAGTCACACTGCTCGCTTTCTCGCTCCGGTCTTGTCGAACTGAGGCCTGTTCGCCCAATAGCCTTACAGCATGCCTCTGCGTCCCGAGTCTGGCTCAGTCCCTGATCAGCCAGGCAGCTACCAATTCAAAGACGACAGAGGGCAGATAATCTACGTCGGCAAAGCCAAGAGTTTACGTAACAGGTTGAACAGCTATTTCCAGGACGTCCGCAACCTCCATCCGCGGACCACACAAATGTTGCAAACAGCAACGTCGGTCGAATGGATTGAGGTAGCGACGGAAGTCGATGCGCTCATGTTGGAATACAGCCTGATTCAGAGGCATCAACCACGATTTAACGTCCGACTCAGAGACGATAAGTCTTACCCCTTTCTTTCCATCACTTTGCGCGACGAATGGCCACGAGCAACGGTCATGAGGGGTAAAAGGAAAAGAGGCAATCGCTACTTCGGACCATTCGGCCACGCTCATGCCATTCGAGAAACCTTGGATCTCCTACTCAGAACATTCCCGATTCGAACGTGTAGTGACAACAAAATGGCTGAGCACCAGCGCTTAGGGCGACCGTGTCTGCTTTTTCACATCGAACAATGCGCAGGTCCATGCGTTGGAGAAATTTCTCCAACGGCCTACGAGCAGTTAGTTCGAGACCTCATTCGATTCTTGGAAGGTGATACAGACGAAGTTCTAAGGGACCTCAACAAACGAATGCGGGTCGCGAGCGGTTCAATGGAGTTTGAGCTCGCGGCGAGGATTCGCGACCGCCTAGCGAGCGTGGAAAAAGCTATCGAAAAGCGACAAATCGCAGGTACGAGGAATGAAGATTTTGATGTTATTGGCGTCCACGATGACGAGTTAGAGGCATCTGTGCAGGTGTTTTACGTTCGCAAAGGGCGCGTCATGGGGCAGCGCGGTTCAATCGTTGACAAAGTCGAGGACGTCACACAACCAGATCTGATCGCGAGGATTGTCGAAGACCTCTACCACCAAGAAAATCCAATCGGCATGCCCAAGAATGTTTTCGTGCCCGCTTTGCCGGATCGACAGACACTCTACGAGGAATGGCTAACCAAGCAGCGAGGGTCTCGCGTTGAAATTCGGGTACCTATGCGTGGCGACAAGAGAGCGTTGCATGAAACAGCGACGAAGAACGCGAAGGAGTCATTCGCTCGTCATCGTCTCAAGAGAGGGACTGATCACAACAGTCGAGCACGCGCCTTGCAACAACTTCAAGAGTTTCTGGATCTACCCAATGCTCCTCTACGTATTGAGTGTTACGACATGAGTCATCTCCAGGGAACCGACTACGTCGGTTCGATGGTGGTTCTTGAAGACGCTTTGCCACGCAAAAGTGAATATCGTCGCTTCAAAATCCGCGATGTTGCAGGAAACGACGATTTTGCCGCGATGGAAGAAGTGCTTTCCCGTCGCTTCAGGAACTACTTGGCTGAAAGGGAATCCCCTAACGAGGGTCCCACCAAATTCGCCTATCCTCCTCAGCTGTTGGTCGTCGACGGCGGCAAAGGCCAACTCGGAGTTGCGGTGCGAGTCCTAGAGACGTTGGGGTTGACTGATGAAATCCCCGTGGCGGCTCTAGCAAAACAGTTCGAAGAAGTCTTCGTTCCTGGGCGTTCGAAATCGATCGAGTTACCTCGCGGATCTGACGCTCTGTACCTCTTGCAGAGGATTCGTGATGAGAGCCACCGTTTCGCGGTGAACTACCACCGAACGCTTCGCAACAGACGGATGACTCGTAGTGTCCTAGACGACATATCTGGTCTGGGTGATGTGCGTCGCAAACGCCTAATCAAAGAATTTGGAGGCGTCCGGAAGGTGCAACAGGCCTCACTCGAAGAACTCCTGGCGTTGACGTGGCTCCCGAATTCAGTAGCGCACGCCGTTCATGAAAGGACACAGGGGCGAGCGTGACGAGAGACTCCTGGGACACACATGCGGCATGGTGGCAGCGTGAGTTCACTCGCGGAGCCGACCCAGAATACGAAGAACAGATACTGCCGTTATTAACACAACTCATCTCCGAAAAAGGAAGAGCTCTCGACATCGGCTGTGGTGAAGGGCAGGTTGCTCGCCTATTGTCAGCCACAGATCTCGATGCATATGGAGTTGACGCCGCCTGGAGTCAGATCTCTGAAGCTGCGCATCGAAGCACCGGTGAGCTTTACGGGCAGGCTTCAGCACTCGCGCTTCCCTTCACATCTGAAGCCTTTGACATAGCAGTGGCATGTCTGGTTTTCGAACACATCAGCGCCATGAAGCAAGCAATCGCCGAAGTGTCAAGGGTCCTGAAGACAGGGGGGCGTTTCATTTTCTTACTCAACCATCCACTTCTCCAGACTCCGGGAAGCGGATGGGTTGAGGATCACATGTCGGACCCACCCAACCACTATTGGCGGATTGGCAGCTACCTCGTGGAAAAAGAAAGCCTCGAAGAGGTTCAGTTGGGGGTTCACATACCCTTCGTGCACCGGCCATTAAGCGAGTACATAAACGCCCTTGTCGACAACGACCTTCTGGTAGAGCGGATGCTTGAACCACCCCCTCCGCCGGGGTTCCTTGAACTCAACGATTCATACAGAGCAGCAGCACACATCCCGCGACTGCTCGTACTGGTCTGCCGGAAGCGATGATGTTGCGGCTTAATCCATCTAATCTTTCACTATGGCTGATGGACCAAATTTTGTAGTGGTCGCCGGATTGTCCGGTGCGGGTCGTTCCACGGTCGCAGACACCTTGGAAGACTTAGGCTGGTTTGTAATCGACAACTTGCCATCTAACTTGCTCTCGTCAGCAGCGGAGCTACTGACTACTTCGGAGTCACGGGTAGAGCGACTGGCGTTAGTTGCCGGATCGCATCAGCATCAAGGCGATTTATTAAATTTTCTGAGCAGCCTCGGAACGTCGTTAGCTCGAGTAAAAATCGTTTTTTTAGACGCTGCAACTGAAGTTCTTGTTCGCCGTTACGACCAAACACGTCGACGACATCCGCTTAGCGAGGACGCTGAATCTGTAGCAGAAGCAATACAGAGAGAACGTGAATTACTTGAACCGATCAGGCAAAAAGCGGATCTAGTGATCGATACGGGCGATCTCATCGTGCACGAACTGAAATCGCAAGTGGTCGAAGCTTTTCGAGAAGAGGGCGATGAGCAGTTAATGCAGACAACGGTGTTGTCGTTTGGCTACAAGCATGGCATTCCCACAGAAGCAGACTTAGTCATTGACTGCAGATTCTTGCCCAATCCGTATTGGATTCCCGATTTGCGGCCACTGACAGGTCTAGATCAAGGAGTCAGAGAATATGTCCTCGGGCAACCCTTAACAGCAGCCTTTCTGGAACGTTTGCTTCCACTGTTGGAGTTTTTACTTCCCTCATACATTGATGAGGGCAAGGCCTAC
>JASMKJ010000312.1 GCA_030749275.1 Acidimicrobiales bacterium | reverse complement strand
CGGGGGCAGTGCACACCCCTCTTTGGGACAAAGTGAGAGAAGCTTCGCTGCGTTTTGATGGTGAGGTGTCACGCGGAGAAAGCGATGAATATGAGCACCTCATCCGCGTCGCTCAGCAAAGGCTCGACAAGGAAGATCGTGGGGGATTGAGCCCATCTAAGGTGGCTGAGATCATCGAACGGTGCGCCAACCGGACTCATCCGCCCAAGCGGCGACTCGTTGGTGGCGATGCTTGGCTAGCAGCGGCAGCAGAAAGACTGTTTAGCGGGCGAGTCCTTGACTTGTTACTTCGAAAATTTCGATCGTAGTGATGTTGATTTGTTAGGAGGGGCCGCTGGTAGCCTCTCGTTCAGACATCTTGTAGGAGTTCCTATGTCAACGGTAGAAGAAATGATTGGCCGCACCGATCCGAACGACTTCGAGGCCATATTGGCCATGACCAACACCGATCCCAATGAGGTCATTCACGCCGTAGAGAACAACGCCGAATGCATCTATTCGTGGGATTACGAAAAGGGTTCTCGACCGCAACTAGCCAAGCTTTACGAAAAAGCCAAAGTTGGACAGTGGAATGCAGAGACGGATTTACCTTGGGAGACCGAAGTCGACCAGGAAGCCTTAGCGGTGCAGGAGTACGAAACTAACGGCGGCGCGGGCGAGGTTCTAGATCTTTCGGGAACCGGTGTCGAGTCGTGGGGACGCGAGGAGTGGGTCAAGTTCAATATGGAGTCCCAGAACTGGGCACTCAGCCAATTCATGCATGGAGAACAGGGAGCCTTAGTCTGTACCGCAAAGATTGTGGAGACAGTGCCTTGGATGGATGCGAAGTACTACGCATCTACGCAAGTAGTTGACGAGGCCCGTCACGTGGAAGTCTTCGCTAAATATTTGGACACGAAACTGTCGGACACTTACCCGATCAACGTTCACTTGCGAATGCTGCTTGACGACATCATTGAGGATTCGCGTTGGGACATGACCTATTTGGGCATGCAGATAATGGTCGAAGGACTTGCGTTGGCCGCGTTCGGACTCATATACCAACAGAGCGAAGAGCCGCTACTAAAGCAACTGTTGCGGTACGTCATGGCCGATGAAGCTCGCCACGTCGCTTTCGGGGTGTTGTCTCTCAAAGAGGTTTATAAGGATATGGGTCAGGCGGAGTTGAGAGATCGTCAAGAATTTGCTTTCGAAGCAGCGTTGCGGATGCGCGACCGGTTTTTGCAACAAGAGGTGTGGGAACGAATGGGTGCAGATGTGAAAAAAATCATTCCCATCGCATACGCAGACCCTATGCGACAAGAGTTTCAGCAGTTGCTTTTCACCAAAATCGTTCCTAACTGCAAGAAGCTGGGTCTGCTGGACGCGGGAGATGGCTGGCTCCGACAGAAGTTCGGTGAGATCGGTGTTATTCAATACGAGGATTGGGTCGACACAGAAGAGGAAGTTGACTCGTTCTCGATCACTCGGGAACTAGAGGAAGAGGCGGCGTTAGCCGAGTCCTAACGATAGATATGTCCCATCGATCAGATCCAGAACTGTTGGTGGCGTTGGCCTTGCGCCTCAAGGGATTTGGGGAAGTTGAAGCAATTTCCTCGGTCCACGCTCTTGAAGACACCGTTACAGAAGATGCCCTCTTGAAGATGATCAACGCAAACAAGTGCGTGGTGCGTCAGGTGGAAGGCGTGGACAAATACGTCCTGACCCCGACGGGTCGCGAAGAAGGCGAAGAGCTACTGACCACGGAACTTGAGACCTCGGGCGCCCGAGACATAGTCCAAGGTGCATATGAAAGATTTCTCGCGCTTAACCCGGCCATGTTGCAACTCTGCACAGACTGGCAGGTAGTTGATGACGGGTCCGGAGAGCAGAAGCTCAACGACCACACTGATCGCTCTTACGACAACAAAATCTTGGAGAGGTTGGCCGACCTAGATAGAGAAGTGAATCAGATTCTCAGTGACCTAGAACAGGTTCTGTCACGTTTCGCGAATTACCCGTCTCGGTTTCGCAAAGCACTAGAAAAAGTGGTCGCAGGGGAGCTTGAATGGCTGACGAAGCCGATTATGCCGAGCTATCACACAGTCTGGTTTGAGCTTCATGAAGACCTGCTCGCGACACTCGGAATCGATAGAGCGAGTGAGTCGACCTCCTGAGAGGCTACCCTCGGCCTCATGACTGCGCGATTTGGCCGAGTTATTCCGGCGATGGTGACGCCATTCTCTGAAGATGGCGCGTTAGATGTTGACGCATCAGTCACCCTCGCCAAATGGCTCGTAGAACAAGGAAGTGAAGGACTCGTGATTACCGGTACAACCGGTGAAGGTCCTGCGGTAACCGATGAAGAAGACTGGGAGTTGTGGAGAGCTGTCGCAGAGGCGGTCACTGTCCCCGTCATTGCTGGTACCACAACAAATGACACAGCTCACTCGGTTCATCAAACACGAAAAGCCGAAGAACTCGGATGCGACGGAATCCTGGCAGTAACCCCCTATTACAATCGCCCCTCGCAAGAAGGGATTTATGCTCATTTTGAAGCGGTCGCTTCAGCAACCACTTTGCCCGTAGTGCTTTACGACATACCGGTTAGAACCGGTCGGAAAATCGACACACCCACCCTTTTGCGCCTCGCGCAGGAAATCTCGAACGTTGTAGCAGTCAAAGATGCAGCGGGTAATCCCGGCGAGACGGCAAAAGTTATCCGGGATGCGCCCGAAGGTTTTGAGGTCTACAGCGGTGACGACAACCTGACGCTGCCCCTTCTCGCAGTAGGCGCAGTTGGGGTGATTAGTGTCGCAGCCCATTGGTCGGCACCCGAGTTCGTGGCCATGATGGACGCCTGGGATTCAGGTAACGCGAAAGAAGCCTGCCGAATCAATGCCCGCCTTTTGGAGAGTTTCGATTATGAAACCGGGGACATCGCCCCCAACCCAGTGCCGACTAAAGCCATGATGAGAACTCTCGGTTTGCCTGTCGGTGAGCCCCGCTTACCGATGGGCCCAACACCTGATGGTCTAGAAGACAAAGCCCGAGAGGTTTACTCACGGTTAAAGGCCTGAATTGGTATCGCCCAACGTAACCATCACGTTTCTTGGCGGCCTCGGCGAAGTCGGGCGTAACTCCACTTGTGTAGAAATTGACGGGAAGCTGCTTCTTATAGATTTCGGAGTGATGTTCCCGGACGTGACAATGCCAGGCGTCGATGTGATTCTCCCTGACACCGATTGGCTACAAAACCGCTCCCAAGACCTTGTTGGAGTGATTGTCACCCACGGTCACGAGGACCACCTCGGAGGCGTACCACACCTTCTGAGAGAGTTCGAAGTTCCGCTTTATGGTTCCGAACTCACCATGGGACTCGCTCAACAGAAAGTAATTGAAGCGAGGTTGGAAGAACGAACATCGTTTCATGTACTAAGTGACGGAGAGCGACTACAGATAGGACCCTTCGATCTCGAGGTATTGCCCATCACACACTCGGTCCCGGAAAGTCTTTGCGTTGTCTTATACACGCCGCAAGGAGTAATAGTTCACACTGGAGACTTCAAGCTTGACTGGGACCCAATAGACGGTCGAATGACTGATATTGAACGTTTGAAAGCGCTTCGACAAGAACACGGCGTACGTCTTTTGATGGCGGACTCAACGAACGCAGACAAGCCCGGATGGAGTCCTTCGGAGTCGACGATAGGTGACACCCTCAGGGAACTAGTTCCTCGGTGGAGAGACAGGCGCCTCATTGTCAGCTGCTTCGCGAGCCATCTTCACCGGGTTCAACAAATTTGTGATGTAGCAATTAGCGAAGGCAGAACAATCTTTCCTCTTGGAAGATCAATGGTGAACAACATACGGATCGCCCAAGAACTAGGGATTCTGAACCTACCTCACCGCTCGATCGATTCCATAGACAGGCTGGGTGACTACGACCCAGAAGCCGTATGCGTGATTTGTACAGGCTCTCAAGGCGAAACCAACGCTGCGTTATCGCTGCTAGCCAGAGACAACCACCCGGACCTTTCTTTATCGGATGATGACGTAGTACTTCTCTCTAGTCACCCGATACCCGGAAACGAACTCCCCGTTTACCGAATAATCAACCGGTTAACCCGCTTGGGATGTGAAGTGGTTCACGACGGGCATGAACATGTGCACACCACCGGTCACGCGCAAAGAGACGAGTTGCGGCACCTTTACGAGGCCATACTTCCCGAGTGGTACTTGCCAGTCGAGGGCGAACATCGCATGTTGAGACGAAACGCGGACCTAGCGATAGAAGCTGGACATCCACCTAAGCGCACTGTTGTGGCTAGTGACGGAGATCAGGTCACGATAGATGACGACGGTCTTCGAGTTAGTGGGCACATCGCCGCTCCCTATCGTTATGTCGACGGGCTTTTGGACGATTTATCACCCGAGTTACTTGAGGATCGTCGAAAGTTAGGAGAGGGAGGCTTCGTTCACGTAACTGTTGTGTTGGGTGCAGCCGGCGAACTCATTGGTCATCCCGACATTTCAACTCTTGGATGGCTTGATGTCGAACGAAGCGTTCAGGTCTTAGCGGAACTGGAAATAGAGGTGACCGAAGCCGTGAATTCAGCCCTTGATGCAGGAGAAGATATCGACACCATCGAACGCATCATCCGGCGAACGACCGGACGCTTCGTCGGAAACCGAACCCGCCGGCGCCCTCCCATCTCCGCGTCGGTGATTCTGACTGACTGAACCTGAATTCCACTGGGGTTTCGGTACTCTCGCCAGTGTGGGTTTTATGCGCCCAAATAACCCAACTCACGCCAGTTTTATGTGTGAAGTCAAGCGGTCAACCAGAAATGCCGTGAACAATGAAGTCAAGTAAGACATCGATATTCCGGAGAATGAGCGAAGCGGGTCTGCGTGGTCGCGGACACGATCTTGCGGGTCTCTTGTTGCTTGTAGTTGCGGTAATTTCACTCTTAGCGCTCTTTGGTGACAAAGCCGGGATTGCAGGTCGTCTGCTTGAGAGCATCATGAGTGTTCTTGTCGGGATCTTCCGCTACGCCGTCCCGTTCGCCTTAATGCTGTGCGCCTACGCAATACTCCGAGACAAACACAGTGAAAGGACCTGGCGAATCGCTTTCGGGGGGGCTCTGACGAGTCTTGCATTCTCTGGGATGGCTCATCTGGTGGGTGACGCCGACGGGATTCGAACGACCCTTGACGAGCTTCGATCATCAGGAGGGGTCCTTGGTGCCGTGATCGCGGAACCGCTCCGTCGTGCAGTCGACGATCCAGGAGCTTGGGTGGTTCTCTTCCTAGGAGCTCTATTTGGGGTAATGATCGTGACCGATACGGGTTTGCGGCAGGTATTTGGGCTCGCAGGTCGACTTGCTCGATTAGGGGGCCGACAGCTTCGACGAGGTTTCACGAGTCTGCAAAGTCTTGGCTCTGACCGAGAGATGTCTGAGAGTTCCTGGCGCGACCGACGATCCTTGCCGCCCATCTCGGCTCCGGGTAGGAGTCTCCCCGCACCTCACTTTGACGAAACTGCGGCCCCTGAGGAAGTTGAGGTTGTTGAAGAAGTAGTAGTTGATGAATTGTCGCCTGAGGACGGATCCAAAGAAGAACCGGGTTTGCGCGAACCCGAAGAAAATATCTCCGAAGAAGATCAAGGGTCGCTGCCTGACCCATCTGACGAGCAACCTCCCGAACAGATGGAAATTGATTTGACGACGAGGCCCAGCGGCGATTGGCAGCTACCTGGATCTGAGAATCTTGAAAGGTCCGGCTCTCAAGATGTTGATGAACGGCTTTTGCAGAACGGGGCACGAAACTTGGAAGCTGCGCTGGCGAGCCATGGGGTAGAGACGCGGGTTACCGGAATGGAAGTGGGGCCCACCGTTACTCGATACGAGTTGTCACTAGGCAAAGGTGTCAAAGTGTCTCGAGTCACGAGCCTCCATAAAGACATCGCCTACGCGATGGCATCCGCTGACGTTCGTATCCTTGCCCCTATCCCCGGACGTTCAGCTATCGGTGTTGAAGTTCCGAATGCTCACCGGCAACTCGTGGCGTTGGGTGACATACTGACGACCGAGACAGCGGCAAATGCTACCCACCCGCTTGAAGTGGCACTTGGCCAAGATATTTCAGGTAATGCCGTGATGGCCAACCTTGCGTCTATGCCGCACGTGTTGATTGCGGGCGCGACTGGAGCAGGAAAGTCGTCGTGCCTTAACTCGGTGATTACTTCACTGCTGATGAGATCTACTCCCGATGAGGTTCGTATGGTTCTCATCGATCCGAAACGGGTGGAACTCGGTCAATATGACAGGCTGCCTCATTTGTTGACTCAGGTCGTCACAAATCCCAAAAAAGCTGCAAACGCTTTGTCATGGGCGGTGAAGGAGATGGAACGTCGATATGACGTTTTGTCTGAAATTGGCTTTCGAGACATCACTGGGTATAACGCCGCATACGACGAAGGACGTCTGGCATCTGATCTCAATGAGGAGCGCGAATTTGAACGGATGCCGTTCGTCGTGGTGGTCGTCGACGAACTCAACGACCTCATGATGGTCGCAGCCCGAGATGTAGAAGATTCGATCACCCGATTGGCGCAAATGGCGCGGGCGGTAGGCATCCATCTGGTAATCGCCACTCAACGTCCATCAGTCAATGTGATCACCGGTGTCATCAAAGCGAATATTCCTTCTCGGATGGCCTTCGCAGTTTCGAGCCT
>JASMKJ010000311.1 GCA_030749275.1 Acidimicrobiales bacterium | reverse complement strand
GGCACCAATCACCGCGACTGTGCCGCCGTCGGGAACATTGCCTCGCATCACTGCGTGAACCCCAGCTGCAGCAGGCTCGATCATTACCGCGGCTTCATCACTCAACTCAGCGGGGACCGAATGAAGTTGGCTGCTGTGTGCAGCAAAAATCTCTGACCAACCGCCACCCGTGCTGGCGCAAGAACCAGTCTGCAACCCGGGTTCAAGATTGCCTGATGTGAGATGCCCATAGTCGTTACCATCAGCTTGAGCTGCGCCAGGCCAAGCAGGCACTTCTCCCCGGGTCTCCGGGCCAAGAACGGGTTCGAGGACAACCCGAGAGCCATCAGAGCGTTCTCCCACCACTTCATGACCGGGTACGAAGGGAAAGGAAGCCAATGCTTCGAAGTAACGAGACGCTTGTCCGTCAATCGTTGCCAAGTCCGAACCACAGATCCCAGCGAGACGAGTAGTGACGTGTTCCCAACCCTCGCCGGGAAGTTCCGGTGGGTCCAATTGTGTGAGCTTCAGGGGCCCTACCGAGGCTCCCGCGCCCGGTTTGATTCGCGCCGCCGCCATCGCCGCGACATACCGGGCCTCTTTTCGAGAGAACAGGAGGGCATCCATTAGTAGGGAAGGTACTTCTTGGGATTGCGCAACACGTGATCAATACGCATCTCGAAATGTAAATGAGGGCCTGTAGACAAGCCTGAAGAACCGACATCGCCGATTCGTTGACCTTGGCGCACCGTTTCTCCATATTTGACACGGATCTTGTTGAGGTGGGCATACAAAGTGCTGAAACCGTCGCCATGGTTCAGCACGATGACTCGACCAAAGTCCTTCATGTAGGTAGCTGTTTCAACTACCCCCTGGTGAGCTGCCCAGACTGGACTTCCGCGTTCGCCATCAAAGTCGGTTCCATAATGCATGCGCATTTTCCGAAGGATCGGATGCCAGCGACGACCCCACCCCGAGGTGATTGGTGCTGAAGAGGGAAGAATGATTGTCTCCGGTGTAATGCTTTCGGGGTCCCACTCGACTTCCCGGGCATTGATTGCCACGAGCTCCGCCCGCAGTCCTCGAATGGCGGTCTCTAGTTCGGTTTCAGATTCTTCGATGTTCTCTAATTGAGCGCCCAGTGCAAGGATCTCGTCTTTGAGCGTTTCGCGTAATTCAGCCTGGGTCACTTGGCTACGTTCCAGTTCTTCTAATAGGAGAACCAGCACCGAAGGTCCTTCAAAATCTTGTTCAACCCTCGGCCAAGGATCAATGATTTGAGGAATTGAAGCTGGGGCAATCTTCTCTACGCCAGACAGGTCACCGCGGGTTGCTGCACCCAAAAGAACATCTTTCGGTGGATCGGCTACCACGGATTCTGTTTTGTGATCAGGTTCGATAGGAGTGTTGTAGGTGCGCACTACTTTTTCGAAAGCTTTATCTAAAACAGTTTCCGACTGTTGCCGATCAAGAAGAATTTGGGTTTCGATTGCACCAAAGCTTTCGAAAATTCGGGTGGCTTCGCCGCGCACAGCATCCATCCGAGTCTGTTGATCTTTCACTTTGTTATCGATATCGATCAAGTGTTCCAAGAGATAGAAATCATCAACATTGAGATTGTTGAGTTCCCGCTCCAGCAGTGCCTCAATGTCCATGTCCGCAATAAGTGGAACATCATCATCTGCAGCTACCGGGACAGCACTAACAAATACACAGACGACTGTGATCAATACGGGGGCGAGGAAACTACGTTGCAATTAGCCGAAGACCTTTTAAGGGCAATGAATTGGTAGACCTTTAAAAGGGTACTTGGTAGGCGCCGATTAGAGCGGTCGGCTACTGAACGTGCGGTCCAGTCGCCTTTTCGGCTACTTCTACAGTAATTCGTTCAACGAAGTCGACAATTGGCACGTCTCTTTCTACCTCGCCACCTCGGGGGTTAACCCCCGCAGTGTCATGTTCGACGTCAGCGTCGCCAACCACCAAAATGTACGGCAACTTTTCCAACTTGCCCTTTCGAATTCGGGTCCCTAGAGGCTCGTCAGCATCAATCATCTCAGCTCGAATGCCGTTTGAAATAAGGCGCTCAACGACGTTTACCGCAAAAGAGTCGTGGTCTGCTCGCACGCCAAGTACTTGAACTTGAACTGGTGACAGCCAAGTCGGGAATGCTCCGCTGTAGTGCTCTATCAAGACCCCAAAGAAACGTTCGATCGAGCCGAACAGTGCTCTGTGCAACATGATCGGCTGGTGACGTTCCCCATCTGCCCCCACGTACTGGAGATCAAATCGTTCCGGGAGATTGAAATCGCATTGGATCGT
>JASMKJ010000310.1 GCA_030749275.1 Acidimicrobiales bacterium | reverse complement strand
AAGAGCCATAACTCACTTGAAGTCTCCAGCCCCAAAGCGAGACTTCGACCACGCAGATCTTCAATGGTGTTGATATCACTATCGGCACGCACTACCAACAAGCTGGTCACGTTCTCATCCGTGTCACGCATCGCCAATGTTCGACACCCGGAATCCTGCTCAAGTAGCTGAGCGTGGGCCATCGGGGCGTTCCAGGCAATATCGATGTGTCCTGCGAGGAGTGCCGACGACATTGCTTCGTAGGTAGAGAACAGTGCGTATTCAACCGGAAATCCCTGCTCTACAAAATATTTTCGAATTGCGTTCCAAATAAGTACAGCGCGTTTGGGATCAGCTGCGGTAGCTCCTAATAACAGAGGTCTTTCGTCCTTCGACATAGCGCAGTCCTTCCAGTGGCCGCCGATGCCAGTTCATCACAGTTCTTTGGGGAAACTACGGTGAAGCACTCAAAGAAATCCGAGTAACGGTTGAACGGTTCCCGTACCTTACGGAAGGCCGCAACAGTGACCTTGATCTCACCCCTCCGAAGGGTTGATCCCTCAACTTTCCCAGCGTGGGGCACCATTTGTTCCAGACCGCTCAAATCAGCTTTGAGATTGGTATCCAGCATTTTCGATGAGCGCTAAGACTTCGGATTCAGGAGTGGTTTCCAGCAACTGGTCAACCCATTGGTGGAACCGTTGCCCACCAGCTTCGTTTCTACCAAACAAAACGGAATCCTTCGCGCCCGTGGCTAGACCTCGTTGAACACCAAATCCTGTCGCGTAATCTTCATCTCTCACAACGCCCAGCAAGAATCGTTTGTATGCGTCCACCGAAGACGCTTGGACTTCGGAACTGACCGAGAAGTCAATCAGAAAGTTTTGGATAGTCAGAGAGGACTGAGGAGTTTCGCCGGGAAAAAGCTGCGACACCATGTACATCCGACCCAGACTGCCTAACCCGTCCCCGATAATGGAACTATCTACTTCGAATGAGGCGATTGAGACGTGGGGGAAAATGGTCCACACACCAGTAGTCAGTGCCTTGGACGACCACTCCGACTCTGGGCGCCCTTCAAGCCTCAGCATCGAAGAGTCCGGTGCGCTCACTCGTTGATGCGGACCCCAAGCGTCATAAATTGCTTTGTTGCAAATGTTGGTTCCGAAGCTCTCGCGGTGAAGAACCGGTAGGTGATAGAAGTCCAGGTACCCGTCATATGCCACCTTCCAATTAGGACCCTCGACCGTTTGTCGTCCAGCAAAGCGGCAATCTTCCAAGCCCAAATGCTCAAGCATTTCGTCGTACCCGCACAGATAACGGTCAAGTTCTGCTGTTCCTTGGTGGTTCAGGCCGACGAAAACGAGTCCCGCTGACTCCAACAGGGGTAACTGGGTTAAGCCGTGACAACCTTTGTCCAGGTCACCGAACGCATCATTGTCAAAGACCCCGACAAGTTCACCCGACGAGTCGTAACTCCATCCGTGATACGGACAGGTGAAACGGCGAGCCGATCCCTTCGGTTCCGCAACGACAATCGCCCCTCTGTGGCTGCAGGTGTTGACGAAAGCCCTCAACTCGCCGGAACCACTGCGGGACACCAGAACTGGTACCCCCAAAATCTCCATGGAGCGATACGAATACTCCTCGGTGAACTCGCAGCTAAAGCCAAACAAGAGTGGGAACCGACGAAACACCAGATCAACTTCACGTGTCCAGCGATCGAAATCCAAATAACTGTCCGCAGGTACTCTGAAGATGGTGTCAGCCTGAGGGGCGGACCCGGCTTTCGCGTGTGCAATGGTGCGGCGCGCCGCTTCCAACAGTCTTTCTCTACTCATCGCACTCTCGATTCATCAACTGTATGGAGTGGCAGTTGACGCAAAATTTGATGTTCATTGATTGCCCGCGTCGGTGAAAAAATCGGCTCGCGGAGTGAAGGTTTCATCGTAAATGGGCTCACTCAGGTCACACCTGTACTTCGCAGTCTCGGTAGCCACCATTCCGAGTTTCCCAATTAGTCCGAGCATCGCCTGATAATTGGGGTGTTTGAAATGGTCTTCAAGCGATCCTTCGTCGGCCCACAGTTCGAAAATCTGTATTCTGTCGTCGCGCCCAGGGTCAGGACCGAAGTAGTAGGCCTCACACCCAGGTTCTTCGGTTCGGGTCGATTCTTGCAATGGGAGACTTTGTTCCACCGCGAAGTCCCGAGTGTCCTTGTCCCGAAAATCTATTGTCCCCGCGATGATGATCACAGGGCAACATTGGCACAAACTGAAGGCTCTTGGAGACAGTTTCAAAAAAGCGTCCTAGCCTCGGGCCATGCCCGACGACTACGAAGATCTACGTGACTGCGCTCTGACCGAAGAACTTGAAACAGAACTGGTGCGAAACCAGAGGGAATGTGTCTTCATGTGGACCAACGCTGGGGGAGAAGCGTTTGGCGTTGTCATGTCGTATTTGCCTAAGGATGGCGTGTTTTGGTTGACTGCGGCGGAGCATCGGGCACGGATTACCGCTATCCGACGGTTTCCCCGGGCATCGATCTGTATATCGAGTACCGGTACCAGGGTTGGACCTAACAAAACGATTTCCTACAAGGGCTCCTGCACCGTATTGAACGACCAAACGACAAAGGACTGGTTTTATCCGGAGTTCGCAGAGTTCCTCATGGGTAAAGGGCCCCAAGCACAAGCTTTCATGAAATACCTGGACTCTCCCGGCCGAGTCGTTGTGAAATTTGAACCCGACTATTCGCTGAGCTTTGACGGGGATTTGTTGTGGCAACGATCGCCGGAGGTCATCCAACCCCAATAGCTCCGCTCGATTCGCTCAGGTGGGTTCCGATGTCTCTCCTAGGCGACCAAGGTGCTACGGCTAATGTCAACCATCAGCGCGCGAAACGTGAGGTGTGGTTCGATGCACGAGCAGTCTGATGTCTTCAGTCTTCAAGATTTGGAGCCGACGTTGCCCATTAAGGCGACTTCGCTGGTTTCTGTAGCAGCGGCTGATGTGTGGGCTGCGATCAGCGAACCCGGCAATCTAGTGAACGTGCACCCATTCTGCGAATCGAACCCAGTTGAAACATGGCCTGGCCCGGCAGGCCGCGATCACGTTCACTATTTCAGTGGGGTTCACTACCAACGAGATGTCCTTCAGTGGATTGATGGCAGCGGCTATGACCTGATCGTCGGGCCGCCATCAGGGAAAGTAGCTGTAGCCAACTGGCGAATCGACCACACAGGCCCCGACGCATGCGATTTCAGTATCGAAGTGACCTCATATGTACGGTCAAACAGCGATCCGGCGAAGCTAGCGGCGTATGAAGCAAATGTGCTGCAGACAATTGGTAGTTATCTCGAGTCGGTGGTGCAAGGTGTAGCGCACTTCGCTGAAACTGGAACACCTGTGCAGAGAAATCAGTTCGGGGCCCATCAGATCTATTCGCCTGAAACCGACGCCTCTCGATGACGATTCAGCAACACCCCAACGGGGTTCGCACCCGGTCCGCAAGAGGGTCTGACCAGTCGAGAGTTTTTGAACTCGTTGAACGCCTCACTGGTGAATCACCGAATCCAGATTGGGTCAAGGTTTACGAATCTCATGTGCGAGGAGAACGTGGAGCGGTCGTTGTAGCCGAAAACGATGATGGGATGCTTGGTATTGCCACCGTTTCTTACAACCTCACTATTCGTTACGGCGGCGAATACTGCGAACTTGAAGAGTTAATCGTCGAAGAGTCAGCGAGGGGTCTCAACTTGGGCAGAATCCTCGTTCAACGAACTATCGACGACGCACGAGAACGCGGATGTGCAGAAATAGGGCTGTACCTTGTGCCATCGACTGAAGGCAACCGCGGTTTCTACGAAAAGCTTGGCTTTCAGGTGATTGGCACTGAGATGCGCCAAGAACTCCGGAACTAATAGCGCGTCGGTAAAACGTTTTACTCAATACGAACAGCAATCGAACCGACTAGTTCGACAACGTTCAGTTCAGCGAAGGGTTTCGGTGCGGCGAGCATTGACCATGGTCTAGGTTCGGCTTCAGTTCTGTGGGAATTGGGGGTCTATGCCCACAGGGTGAGGTGCATCAAGTTGGTATATGAAAAAGCGCGAAGTTGGTTTCTCGCCAACTGGGATCCGTCTATGTCCCTAGCAAACTGGTGGCGGCGGCTAGCGGATTCAGGATGGGGATACCCGCATTGGCCAGAAGGCCAATTTGGTAAAGACATGAGTCACGAACAACACATGGAGGTCGAACGGGCGCGTGTTGCTGTCGGAGCGTTTGGAGTTCCAAACGACGTAAGCGTGACACTGGTCGCACCAACGTTGATGGAACATGGACCCGAAATTCTCCTTGACCGCTACCTTGAACCGATAGCGACCGGTCAAGAGATGTGGTGCCAACTATTTAGTGAACCGGATGCCGGTTCGGACTTAGCGGGGTTGACGACTTCGGCTGAACGAGACGGAGATCGCTGGATCATCAACGGGTCCAAAGTGTGGACCACAGGCGGCCATGTTTCACGAAGGGCTGTTCTCATGGCGCGAACCGACCCCCAAGCCGAACGTCATTCCGGAATCTCATTTTTCATTCTCGACATGGAACAGCCTGGAGTTTCGGTGTCACCGCTGAGAGACATGACCGGAGCCGAAGAATTCAACCAAGTGTTTCTGCACAATGCAGAAGTGGATCACCGAGATGTCATCGGTGGGCTAGGTGAGGGATGGCGCGTCGCGATGACCATGCTTCAACACGAACGAGATGCCGATGCCGTCGGTCACGACGGCGGCGGCGACGTCATCAACCAGGTTGATCTAAATGCACCCGTCGGCCAAGTACAAGAAGAACAGCAAAAAGGTGGAACCACCTCCGGCTTTTTCTATGCGACCGGTTCGGTGAAAGACGACGTAACTTTCAACATGGTCAAGCAACTTGCATCTTCGGATGACCCTGTGTTGGGCGACACCGCGACGAAAGCCAAGATGCATAGAGAACTTCTCGACCTCAACTCGGGCCGCGACCTTCCGCCCTCAGTGGGGAAGTTGCTGAACTCAGCATTATGTCGGGAGCTACGAGACCTCGGTTTTGCAGCAGGCCCAGCCTCACAGCTCTCTTCCGAAGACTCCGTCGACGGAGGACATTTCCTTAAGTCAGCGCTTTTCGCGGCCGGAATGTCCATTGCGGGAGGTACGGACGAAATTCAAAGAAACATTATTGGTGAGCGAGTACTCGGCCTTCCTCGAGAACCATCAGTTGAAGCGAATGCTGATCGTAAGGAACCATAGACACCGATCTTGGCGTAATGAACGAAACTAGGTAACGATGACATATTCACTTAACGAACTATCCGACCGGCAAGAGATCACTGATCTGCTATCGGCTTACTGTCGAGCGATCGACGACAATCGACCTGAGGACGTTGTGAGTCTGTTCTCTGAGGACTGCTACCTCGACTACGGAGGAGAGCTTCCAATAATCCAAGGGCGTACCGCGGCCACAAAGTTTTTTTCGATTGGTACAGATCGCTTGTATGCGAGATCCGCACATTTTGTCTCCAACATTGAAGTGTCGTTCCCTGAGAACGATCGAGCAGTGGCTACCTCATACGTCAACGCATGGCATGAATTTCACAGTCACCAACCGGACGCTTGGATCTTCGGGAGGTATATGGATGAGCTCGCGCGCATTGACAATGGTTGGTTGATCGAAAAAAGAACTTTTAGGTCGATGGGCGACCATAACTGGGTGGGCGAAATGTCATACATCGAGCGGATGGGTCCGCACCGTTAGATCACTCGTTGGTGATGCAGCATGCGGGAGCCTGTAGAATCTATAGATTTTCAGGTTCGCGACGAGGCACACGATCAACGGTGATGTCGAGCCCTCGGGCACCGAACTGCTCAACCTTTCGCGAAGCAAAGCGCCAGGAATCATCTTCGAACTTCAACTCGTCGACGTACCTGCCCCAGAATTCAAAATCGGTGCCATCAAGTTTCCGATGCCACGCATACACATATGACGTAGACGACGCGCGATCAGGAGCCGTTCGATCAATTCGAATGTTGCTGATGTGATGTGAAGTGGCGGTGAAGAGTCGCAGCAGCTTGGGTAACAAAGCCTCAATTGCGGAGCGCCCTTGGACAGATCTTCCTTCATCGAAAATTGCGTCCTTGCAAAACAGTTGAGCCCACTTTTGATTATCCCCGGCATCAACGTATTCTGCGTAGCTCAGGATCGTCTCAGTAATCGCCGCGTGAGCGGCAACATCGTCCATGACTGCGGGCTCTGACATATCAAGAGGATATTCGCTCCGAGACCCGAGGTTTTCTTTTTGGGAAGCCCCATGAGTTCGCGTGGTTGACGTTCTTGTCGCAGCTTTCGATGAACTTTGCCGTAATTATCGGCTTCCCGTCAGTAGCTAGATGCTGTTAAGTCTTTAGGACTTAGATTCTTTGTTGACTCCTGGACGGGTTCCATCAAGAAAGGCTGATCTAGCCGCCTCACCGGTGCCCTCCATATTTAGTTGGAAGATGAAGCCTTGTTCGAAGCGCATACTGTTTTCAATGTCGACGTCCTCTATGCCGTCCATCGATGATTTCAAGAGCCGCACCAGATGAGGTTGCTTATCAGCAATGCTTTGAGCGACCTCATCTGTCCTGGGTTTGAGCTCTGGCTCCGGAACCACTTCTGTAAGTCCCCCTCGCGACCACAAATCTCGTGCCGTTATAGGTTCGGCGGTGAACATGAGATGACGTAACGCTTGGGGAGGAAGCATGCGGAAGCCTTGTGCCGCTCCTCCAACGGTGCCGTTGTCGACCTCGGTCCATTGAAACAACGCTGTTTCGTTGGCGATGGCGATGTCGGCGCTACCGACGATCTCTATGCCAACCCCTAGGCAGTAATCATGCACAGACACGATTACAGGCACTGGACACTTTGAGATAGCGGCACAAGCTCGAGCGGACTCCAAACATTGTTGGAGGATTCCCTCGTGGCCTTCCATCTCGGCCATCTCCTTTAAGTCACCCCCCGCGCTGAACCCGCTTCCACTAGCTGAAATCACTACCACCCGGTCATCTTCGGAAACCGAATCAAGCTCTTCAGCAAGTGAACGAAGATCGGCGATAGAGGTTGCATTCACAGGTGGATTACTGAAGTTCAAATGCAACACACCGGGATGATCAGACGAACGTTCAACTTCTAGGGTCACCGCGGTTAGCGTAGTTGTTGATTGAGGTGACCGTTCCTTGCCAGGAAGCGAGAGATTAAAAAGTGTTCGTCACCTCAGCGAACTGGTGTGCCGCATGCGGAAACCCAGCCACAGCTTTGACGATTCGTCCCGAATAGCCTGAAGTTGCGATCCCCAAGTGAGCAGTCGCAATGTGCATAGGGTCGGCCATGCCTGGAGGAACCGAGCCATCGAACACTCTGGTCATGGGGGTTGCCACTCCACCCGGGCACACGGCATTAATCATTATGTTCTTGCGACGAAGCGATGTCGTAGCGGCACGAACCAGCCCGACTGCAGCCCACTTTGTCATGCTGTAAACCGGATCCGGCGACCAAGGAATGAGTCCGGCGAGGCTCGCGGTGACAGTTATTGAACCGCCGCCCACACGATCAAAAACCGGAACCAACGCATGCAAACCGAAGGCCACCCCGTCAACGTTTACCCCTCTGGCGCGTTCGTAAAGTCCCAAATCCCAGGTGCC
This sequence comes from Acidimicrobiales bacterium, assembly GCA_030749275.1. GTDB lineage: Bacteria > Actinomycetota > Acidimicrobiia > Acidimicrobiales > Poriferisodalaceae > UBA6944. The sequence continues at coordinate 1,137 of JASMKJ010000310.1, read as the reverse complement.
CGGATCGTCGGGGGACCGTTCGAAATCAGCAGGGTCCCTGAATTCGACTCCCGCGTTGAGAATCGCGATATCGAGATGATCCAATTCTTGGGTAGCCAATTTCCACGAATCGGGGGAAGTCACATCAAGCGAAACAAAACTACCTTCGATCTCGTCGGCGACTTCTCGGCCGTTAGCTTCGTCTAGGTCGCAAACGAAGACAGCGGCTCCATCGGACGCAGCTAGACGCGCTGTTGCAGCGCCGATGCCAGACGCAGCTCCGGTAATGAACACTGTCTTGCCCTCAAGACCCCAAGTGTGAACCTCAGGTAACTCGAGTAGCGGTTGGTTAGAAGATCCAGTCATGACGAGATCTTAAGCCGACTTTGGTTGGACAGTATTTTGGTTAGCCATGAACATTCAGTGAGCGCATCGTGTCACCATTCAAGACCTTCTCATCCCTCAGCTTCTCCGCTACCAGATGCAACCATTGCTGGTGTTCCATAAGTAACTGATGCACCTCGTCTTCCCACAACTCTCTGGCGCGGTCAACGACGCGGCCCAGATCTTCGATCTCTAGACCGAGGTCCACGTCGTAGTAGATCTCGCTTGTGAGGCGTTCATCAAAGAACGGTCCTTCCAGGCCAAACACGTTCCGGGTAACAACGCTGATCATGTTCAAATCAGAAGTAAGCCATGCGAGGTCAAACACGCCGGTGATTTGTTTTTCGGCCACAGAACCCGCTAGATATGACTTGGTTCGACGTATCACCCAGTCTTTGACTCCATCGAATTCACTATCTGTAGGCCCGTAGCGCTGAAACTGCAGCTGATCAAAAACGTGGTCTGGCATCCCCGGCCAACGACAGACGCCCAAATGCTGATCGGTCCAGCGAATGGTAAGTCCTAGGCATTCGAAGCCCAGTAACTCTCCTACCACCGCGTGCCCTGCGACGTGGCTAGCGGAGACCCAATCTTTGTCCATGACATGAGGGTAGATGGGGTAGGTGAAATGTGGCGCAAACACAAAGGTCCTGTCACCTACTAAGCGTTTGCTAAGTTAACCATGTGATGGAGTTCTTGACCCCGGATGTTCCTCGTAGCTCACCACGCGGGGCCGATTCGCACAATAAGCCCAAAGGAAACTTGCTTGCACGA
>JASMKJ010000309.1 GCA_030749275.1 Acidimicrobiales bacterium | reverse complement strand
TGTTGTCGCCGCCGTTGCCGCGACAACCCGGCAACAAGCTGAAGCAGCCGCGAAAGCAGTAGAGGTCACATACGAAGTGTTGCCTCACGTTCTCACAGTGGACGAAGCAATGGCCGATGACGCCCCCCTGTTGCATGAAGGGATGATCACCAAAGGGGTTGACCCTGCACCGGAAGAGCCTTCAAATATCGCCAGCAAAATCCTCCACGAACGAGGTGATCTCGATCAGGGGTTCGGTGAAGCCGACTCGGTCATCGAACGAGAATTCACCACCAAACCGGTCCACCAAGGCTACATAGAACCCCACGCGGCAGTGGCTGACGCGAACAGCGACGGCAGAGCACACATTTGGTGTTCATCCCAAGGCCACTTCCAAATGAGAGCATCCACAGCGACAGTGTTAGGAGTCTCTCCTGGCACCCTCAAAGTCACCGCTGCTGAAATTGGAGGCGGGTTCGGGGGGAAAACCGTCATTTATCTGGAACCGCTTGCTGTTCGCCTTTCGCAACGAGCCGGCCGGCCCGTCAAGTTAGTAATGGATCGGGACGAGGTCTTCCGGGCAACAGGGCCCACATCCGGAACCCGAATAAAGGTCAAGATGGGAGTGTCCAAAGACGGAAAAATCACAGCGGCCGAAGTTTGGATGGCCTATGAGGCGGGGGCGTTCGCCGGTTCACCAGTCGGCGCCGCAGGAATGACCGCCATCGCATGCTATGACATCCCGAACTTCGTCGTCGAGGGATACGACGTCGTGTGCAACAAACCACGCGTCGCCGCGTACCGCGCCCCCGGTGCTCCCATGGTTGCGTTCGCCGTGGAATCAGTCCTCGACGAACTAGCTCGGAACATCGAAATGGATGCAATCGATATCCGCCTAGCCAACGCAGCTGTAGAAGGAACTCAAGCTGCTTACGGACCCAAATTCCCTCGGATCGGTTTCGTCGAAACGCTCGAAGCCATCAAGGATCACCCCAACTACACCGCTGAACTTGGCCCCAACCAGGGGCGTGGCGTAGCAGCGGGTTTCTGGTTTAACGCAGGCATGATGTCCAGCGCCACGGTTCATATCAACGAGAATGGAACTGCGACGGTTGTGACAGGATCACCAGATATTGGTGGCAGTCGCCAATCCATGGCATTGATGGCAGCCGAAGAACTGGGAATTCCGTACGAATCAATCAAACCAGTAGTTGCCGATACCGAAACCGTCGGTTTTAACGACGTGACCGGAGGAAGCAGAGTGACCCTAGCGACCGGCGCTGCAGTAGTTGATGCCTGCCGCCTCGTCGTGGAAGACCTTCGTGCGCGAGCCGCAAAAACATGGGATGTCGAGCTCGAACAAGTTGAGTGGGTCGATGGACAAGCACAACATGTCGACGGCGCACAACCCCCACTTTCGTTAAACGATTTGGCGGCTAAATCCGGACGAACAGGCGGCCCGATATCAGCCAACGCTTCACTGAATTCTCGTGGAGTGGGCGCGGGCTTCTCGACTCAACTTTGTGACGTCGAAGTCGATCCCGAGACAGGTGTGACGAGAATCGTCCGCTACCTCACTGCACAAGACGCAGGACGGGCCATCAGCCCTGACTATGTCGAAGGACAAATGCAAGGCGGTGTCGTCCAAGGAATCGGATGGGCTCTCAATGAGGAATACATCCACGATGCCGACGGTCTGATGGAAAACCCGAGCTTCCTCGATTACCGCATGCCCGTCGCTTCGGACCTGCCAATGATTGATTGCAGCATTGTCGAAGTGCCGAACCCAGCGCATCCATACGGAGTCCGTGGTGTCGGCGAAGTTGGGATCGTCCCGCCGATGGCAGCGGTCGGTAACGCTATCCACGACGCAGCAAATGTTCGGATGACCGAATTACCAATGTCGCCCGT
>JASMKJ010000308.1 GCA_030749275.1 Acidimicrobiales bacterium | reverse complement strand
TCGGACCTTTCGCCGATCCTTCTAGTGGACGAATACGCCTGTCTTTTCACGCATTTTGCATAGAAATCGGTGACGAGAAAATTGTGGTTGATACGTGTGCGGGTAACGGCAAGCATCGCCCTAACTTTGAGGCGCTCGGCGATCTTGACACCGATTTCATGGACAGGATGATTGATGCTGGTTTCGGACCCGACGACGTGACTGCTGTGGTGTGTACACATCTTCATGTTGATCACGTCGGCTGGAACACTCACTTAGTTGACGATGAGTGGGTGCCCTCATTTCCCAAAGCGCGCTACTTGTTCGGCGAAACGGAATGGGCTCATTGGCGAGTCGAACCTCAGGTCTATGGCGACGTGGTTGGCGACAGTATCCAACCGTGTATTGACGCGGGGTTAGCGGAACTCGTTCAAAGCGACATGCGGCTTAATGACGCTGTGTGGCTTGAGCCAACGCCGGGTCACACACCGGGTCATCACAGCGTCCGAATCTCCTCTGAGGGACAAGACGCTGTGATCACTGGCGACCTGTGCCATCATCCAATTCAGTTTCAGCTACCTGAATGGTCAAGTGAACCTGACGTTGACAAAAGCGCAGCGACAGCGACCCGCAGACGTTTCGCTGAGAATTACTGCGACGACCACACACTGATTCTCGGAACCCAGGTTGGTGGTCCTTCTTGTGGGCTTCTTCGACCACATGAAGGGTCTTGGTGGCTTGACCCCACTGGTTTTCCCGACACCAACGAAAAATAGTTTGTTTCAGGACACAACGAAAGGTGGGGCGGAACCTACGGCTCCGCCCCACCTTTAGCTATTCAGCTATTCGGTCGCTATCTCAAACTAGCGACAGCCGCCGTTGTCTTTATCCCAACGGCAGTTAGGCGTGCCGCCATTGAGGTCCAGGATCTTGCCAACCTGATTCCAGGTTTGGTTCGTGGCATCGAACTGACTGAAGTCCGACCCTTCCACGAAGTATGCGTCAGCAGCACCATTTAGTCCCGTAACGATCCCGTCAAGGATCTGTGGGTGATAAATGGCGATGTTTCGCACTGCAAGGATGAAGTTGCTTCGCGTCAAGCCTCCAGGGAGTTCCGCCGCTACACGCAACATTTCGGTATGCGGATAGCCGTAGCTGACTCCCGCCGCGTAAAGCGAAATTGCCGGATCGAGATCCTGGTCTCGAAGGAAGTCATTGATGAACGCAATGAATGGCTCGTTCACGTGCTTGGGGTCGGTGGAGTCTTTGTTGCCGCCTCCCACGACGTACCAGGCATCAGCTGCCATACCCGCCGGCTTCATGTATGCCTCGATGGCCTTACACACTGACGGAGTAAACGCCGCTGAAAGAGTTTCAAGCAACCCAGCAGCCTCAACTTCCTGGATAGCGAGAACACACGGGTTACCCGCTGTCATCGAAATGAACACGTCCGGATCAAACGCCGCGATCGTCGTGACCTCATTGGTCAACGTCGGAGCCGCCGGGTCATGGCGCACTGGGAGGTATTCACTCACGATTTCTGGATTCGCTTCTGCGTAATGCTCGAATCCGATCTCATAGGCGAGACCAAAGTCGTTGTCCATTACCAACCCGGCAACCTTCACAGGCAACTGGTCCGCGAGGTTGTTCTTGATCCAAGTACCCCACAACACAGCCTCGGTGGAATACGACATGTGTAGCCCACTAGTCCATGGATGGATTTCCGGATCGCCCCAAGCTGGGTGACCGGTCATCACGAATGGATGAGGAATGCACTCTGCGTTGATCTTGTCGTAGACAGCCAAGGTGTTTGGCGAGCCCAAGGTCAACAGTGCAAATACGTTCTCAGACTCAATCAACTCATCGATGAACTCAATTGTCTGAGCCGCAACATAGCCGTCATCCTTCACCAGAAGGACCACGTCTTTACCGTCAACTCCGCCTGCGTCATTGACAGTGTTTAGGTATGCGCCCCATCCGACGCCCAGGTTGCCGTAAGCGGCAAGGTTTCCTGACATCGCTGTGGTGTGACCGATCCGAATCTCAGAGCTCGTGATACCGCCGGTATCTGACCAGTCACTCGGACAGTCGTTGAGGTCGATCTCAAATCCGGCTGGGCCGCGAAGGATGTTGTCGTCTCCGATTCCCCATTCGCCGGCTTCCATTTTGGCTGTGATCTTGTCAACCATTTGTTGTCGGTTGTACGCGGCCTCTTCCCAGATACCTTCAATGGTTGACCGGTCAAAGGTCACCTCAGGCTCTTCTGCCTCCTCTTCGTCATCGGATTCCACGGCTTCCTCAATGTCTTCTTGAGACAGGCTGCCACCCTCTTCGGATTCTTCGGCTTCAGCCGAATCATCTGAATCGGCAGATGAACTGGAGTCAGCGACTTCGGATGCATCGGAACCCGATGAATCGTCATCGCTATCGCCACAAGATGCTGCGACTAACGCGAAAACAAAGAACAACGCCAACAGGCGCCATAGTCCTCTCTTCATTTTTCCCCCATTTGGAGTGGCCCGGTTGGCCACCTAATTAATGTTAAGTGGGCAACCTACCATTCTCACCGGGGCGTGTTCGCTTCAAATGAACTCTTCTAGCACTGGATAGTTTCAGTCCGGCAAGTCCTGTATTCCTT